>RDYC01000181.1 GCA_004293295.1 Bacteroidota bacterium | reverse complement strand
ACTGAACTTTCGGCTACCACAAAACTGTCTGCGGAGCACGAAACCCCGCCTATTGCAAATGTGCTGTTGAACTGACACCCTTCGGGTGAACGCATCCTTCATGCACGAAAATACATAAATTCATCTAATATTGGGTTTGGTTTAAATCTTTAATTTTAAAAAAACATGGATCATTCTTTAAAAAAACAATTTGGGCAAAGTGGTACTGCCCGCCCAAGCACAGGAGTATCTGACCAAAACGGCTAATTTCCTCAATGCAAAGGCGTATTCTCCTCGCACTATTCGCAACTACATCCAAGAGCTTCGCTTTGTATTTGCACATTATAGCCAACTTTCGGTGCATGATCTGCGCCAACACCATATCATCGATTACCTCAATTTCATCAAAAAAGAACATGGTGTAGGCAGAGATAAATGCCGCATGACTGCCTCGGCATGTAGCTATTTTTTCAAACATATCCTTCCCACCCCATATATTACGCCTCACGAATTCTACCCTAAAAAAGAATTCAAACTGCCTGATATTCTATCGGTGGAACAAGTTTCTTTATTGCTTTCTGTTACTACCAATATCAAACACAAGGCCATCTTGGCCTTGCTTTATGGCACGGGCATACGCTTGGGCGAGCTTCGTTTTTTGCAGATGAAACACATCGACCGAGGTAGTTATCAACTCAAAATAGTGGCTGGCAAAGGCAATAAAGACAGATTTACCATTCTACCCAAACATATTTTGCCCTTGCTGGAGCAGTATTACCGACTGCATAGACCCAAGACCTATCTTTTTGAAGGACAAACACCTGGTGTGGCCATGAACGACCGCTCCATTCAGCATGCGATACGCAATGCTATGGTGTTTGCTGGTTTTGAAAAATACAAGTTTTCTGCCCATGCCATTCGCCACTCTTTTGCCACCCATTTGCTCGACAATGGCACCGATATCCATACCATCAAAGAACTCTTGGGGCATTCGAAAATCGAAACTACGATGATCTATTTGCACCTCACCAAGCAAAAACGTGAGCGGTTGGTGTCACCCTTAGATGTATTACTGGATGGGAAATAAAGCAGATTTTCAAAGGGTTTTCAAGCATGCATCAGTTTCAAAGTTCAATCCTTATTCGCAGGCAGTGCTGCAAAACATCAGTATTTGCCATACCGCACAAAATGGCTATCATTTATTGGCATGCAACAATACCCATTGCCAGAATATCACGCAGCAATACCACTGTTGTGGCAATAGACATTGTTCTTTTTGCGGCAGCATGAAGCGGGAAGCATGGGTAGAAAACCGAATGAATGAGTTGCTGCCTACGGCTTATTATCATGTGGTGTTTACACTTCCGCATGAGTTAAACAGCTTGATTTTGGGCAATAGAACCTTGTTGTTCGATGCCTTGTTTAATGCCGCAGCCCAAACCTTGCTCAATCATGGCAAAAACACCGATTTTCTGGGGGCAGAACCAGGAATTACAATGGTTCTTCATACTTGGGGGCAAGATTTGAGTTTTCATCCGCATGTGCATTGTATCGTGACAGGTGGTGGTTTCAATGGCACTAATTGGATACAAGCCAAACGTAAAAACGCCAAGTTTTTGTTTCCTACCCAATCATTGGCAAAAATGTATAAGGCTATTTTCATGGCAGAGCTAGAAAGCAATACGGCCATTGAATGGGCAGATATCGAAAAGGACAAGGTATTGAAGATGGTTCGGTACAAGAAGTGGAATGTATATGCCAAAGCACCTTTAGGAGGTCCAGCACAGGTGATTGAATATTTGGGCAGATATACCCATAAGATAGCCATCACCCAGCACAGAGTCTTAGAAGTAAAGGACGATAAGGTAAAATTCAAATACAAAGACTATGCCGATGGCAACAAAACCAAAATCATGTGGCTGTCGGTGGAGGAGTTTTTGAGGAGATTTGAGCTGCATATTTTGCCCAAGAAGTTTGTGAAAATACGGCATAGTGGCTTTTTGCGCAACAGAGACAAAAAGCAAAGAATCAACCTGATCCGAGCTTGTTTGGGCTTGGCAGAAGCCAAACCGAGTGTGCAAGTGCCAGTTCAAATCAGGATGTTGGAAAAGTATGGCAACAACATCACCCTTTGTCCCTGTTGTGACAAAGGTACATTGGTAATTGTATTAGATACCCGAATGAAACGCACTGAAAAGCACAAACCCATGCCCGATACCGCACCCACTTGAATGTGCACAGAAATGAAAAATTAAGCGATTCGTTTCAAGACAGTTGGATTTTTGTAAACACAAAACCTGGGCAAGGACCATGGGTAAGGGAATCTATGTGTATAAAAGGAAAAATAGCGAGAAAAAACCAAGAATATCAAATAGATAGCTCTCAATCAAGAGCCCCCAAAGCTACTGTGCAACCTAGAGCATAAAATTGCAGTATGGCAGAGGTGTCAGTCAACACCAGCTAACAAAAAAAGCCTCAAATCATGTAAGTGATTTGAGGCTTTTTTGTGCGGCTTTTTTCGCTAGCTGGCTAAATGTTATGACTTTGCTCTTTTTTCTTTTCAACCCTTTTACTTGTGTTCACTTAATTAATATTTCTGATATTCTTTTCCACTCCATACCACTTAATGATGAATTGGAAGGTTTCAATCCATCCCAATCAGAATTCGTTAAACTATTAACTCTGCTTCTCAAACTCTTGTAAGAATACTCATTTAAACTTTTATCCAAAATATTTTGAAGAGAAAA
>RDYC01000180.1 GCA_004293295.1 Bacteroidota bacterium | reverse complement strand
CGCGAAGATCGCTTAGGCAAAGCATGCTGTTGAGCGCAAAGTTCGCAGCGTTTTTCTATAATTTATTTACCACTTTTCTTAATAACGCAACATTAAAGTTAATTATAAGACCCAGTCTAAAATCGCCAAATTTTAAGTATGTAAGCGTTTGAGCCAAGTCAACATCATTCAATGCTTCTTTTTACCACTAATTTCTTCTCCACCAACAAATCCATTCTATATACATTCCTTTGCGGTTAAAGCTTCGCGTCTATTTCGTTTTCTAATAGGGTAACCAACTCTGGTATTTTAATTCTTTCTGCAATATCATCAGCAAAGGCATTTAACAACATTTTTCTAGCCACAGCCTCAGTAATACCCCTGCTTCTTAAATAAAACATTGGCTCATCATCTAATTGGCCAATTGTAGCTCCATGGGTACATTTTACATCATCAGCAAAAATTTCTAACTGTGGTTTGGTGTTTACAGTGGCATCATTGCTTAACAAAATGTTTTGGTTGCGCTGATAGGCGTTTGTTTTTTGTGCATCAAGGTGCACCATGATCTTGCCATTGAATACCGCTGTGGATTGATCCTTAAGTATACCTTTATATTTTTCGTCACTAAAACTATTTGGCTTTGCATGGTCAACACGAGTATGATTATCAACAAAGTCTTGATTGTCTGTAATATAAAGTCCATAAAGCAAACTACTACACGCTTCTCCGTTCTGGTAAAAGTGTAGGTTATTTCTCACCCAAGTTCCATTTAAAGTTAAAGTTATATGGTTTGTGGTTGAATTTGCCTCCTGAAAAATTTGAGTAAAGTTATTTTGATAACTCTCTCCTGTTTGTTGTTGGATTTTGTAATGCTCAATATGGGCATTTTCAGCAACATACGTTTCAGTAACAGTGTTCGTAAACGATACGTGATTGCCTATTGCGTCATACGTTTCAACCAACATGAGGGATGCATTTTTTTCAACAACCACTAAATTCCTTGGTTGTGCCAATACATTTAAATCTGAAGCATCGGAAATACTCATCACCACAATAGGATATTCTAAAGTCTTTGATTGTGGCACATAAATAAACGCACCATCGCTTAACAAGGCCGTATTTAAAGCATTTAACGCCTGTCCTTCAAATTTGGCATATTTACCAAAATGTGTGTTAAACACCTGTTGGTGTGTATGCCTGGCTGTTGCAATACTATCAATAATTATGGTATCATCTTTTTCAAGAATAATGGAGAGTTCCTTAGCCAAGGCTCCATTTACAAACACAAGCCTATTTGACTGAATTTTAGAGAAAACAGAAGATTGAACAAAGTCAGTAACCCGATCGCTAATCTCGCAAGTTGCTTGAAATGATTTTTCTAAAATTGGTTTAAGGTTAGTATATTTCCACTCTTCATGTTTATTGGTTGGGAAACCTAGCTTCTCAAACTCAGCAAAAGCCTGCTTGCGCATAGCTGAAAAATTGTCTTGTTCAGCTTGTAATTGATATTGTTCGAAATCTTTTTTTATCGTTTCGGTAAGTGTAGTCATTGCGTTTAAAACCTGAAATTGCTTAAGTTAAAAGGTTACCTATGGTATGTATTAGTTTGCTAAAGCAGTTTCTACTTCTTCTTTAATCCAGTCGTAGCCCTTAACTTCAAGCTCTTTGGCTAAATTGGCATCACCACTTTTTACAATTCGGCCTTTGTACAATACATGCACAAAATCCGGTACGATATAATCCAGTAATCTTTGGTAATGCGTAATTACTATAAAAGCATTTTCAGCATTGCGCAGTTTATTTACCCCATTGCTCACTAAACGCAGTGCATCAATATCTAACCCCGAATCAGTTTCGTCAAGTATTGACAGTTTAGGCTCTAACATGGCCATTTGAAAAACTTCATTTCGTTTTTTCTCGCCCCCACTAAACCCTTCATTTAAACTTCTGCTTGTTAAGGATTTATCCATTTCAACCAACGCCATTTTTTCACGCATCATTTTCAAGAAATCAGTGGCTTCCATTGGCTCTTGCCCGCGGTATTTTCTCACTTCGTTAACGGCAGTTTTTAAAAAGTTAGTGGTGCTCACTCCCGGAATTTCAACCGGATATTGAAAAGCCAAAAACACACCTTCGCGGGCTCGGTCTTCAGGAGCCATATCTAATATATCTTTCCCGTTGAAGGTAACAGAACCTCCTGTTACATCATAATCCGCTCTTCCTGCTAGTACAGCAGACAAGGTGCTTTTTCCGGCACCGTTAGGCCCCATAATGGCGTGTACTTCACCCGGTTTTACAACCAGGTTAATGCCATTTAATATTTTCTTTCCTTCGATTTCTGCCTGTAAGTTGTTTATTTCTAACATAGTATGCTTAGCTTTTGGCCGGTTATTGTTCTTAAATTTTGATTATTTTATGTATTACCCTACGCTTCCCTCAAGAGAAACAGCCAATAGTTTTTGTGCTTCAACTGCAAATTCCATTGGCAATTGGTTCAATACCTCACGGCAGAACCCATTTACAATTAACCCAATGGCTTCTTCCGTTGCTATACCCCTTTGGTTGCAATAAAATATTTGGTCTTCGCCAATTTTGCTTGTACTGGCTTCATGCTCAACTGTGGCTGTTTGGTTATTTATTTCAAGGTATGGGAACGTATGTGCCCCGCTCCTATCACCAATTAACATGCTGTCGCACTGGGTGTGATTCCTTGCCCGGTCTGCCTTTTTGCTTACCCTAACCAATCCG
>RDYC01000179.1 GCA_004293295.1 Bacteroidota bacterium | reverse complement strand
TATGTGAAATTCTTTTTTATCTGTTTATTTGCGCCAGTAAATGATTTATACATGATGACCAATAATGCATTAATAGAGTGTGTACCCAACTTTAGTGAGGGAGTAGATTTAGGGATTATTAAACAAATTACTGATGTAATAGAATCGGTAGAAGGGGTGTTGCTGTTGGATGTTGATGCAGGTAAAGCAACAAACAGAACAGTGGTTACTTTTGTTGGACACCCGAACGCGGTAATTGAGGCGGCCTATTTGGGAATTAAAAAGGCAGCAGAGTTAATAGATATGAGCAAACATAAAGGAGAGCATCCGCGTATGGGTGCCACTGACGTTTGCCCACTTATTCCAATTAGTGGTATTACCATGGAAGAAACGGCTATTTATGCGCAACAATTGGGTAAGCGTGTTGGCGAAGAACTCAATATCCCAGTGTATTTATACGAGCATGCACAAGCCAATGAAAACAGAAAAAACTTATCTGTAATTAGGGGCGGAGAATATGAAGGCTTTTTTGATAAAATTAAGCAGCCGGAGTGGCAACCTGATTTTGGCCCGGCAAAAATGAATGTAAAGGCTGGTGCCAGTGTAATTGGAGCTAGGGATTTTTTAATTGCCTATAATGTTAATTTAAACACCAAATCGGTTCGGTTGGCAAATAGTGTTGCCTTTGATGTTAGAGAAGCGGGCAGGGTAAAAAGAGAGGGTAATCCCATTACCGGTAAAGTGGTTAAGGATGTTGATGGAAACGATGTAAGAATTCCCGGAACACTTAAAGCAGTGAAAGCAATAGGTTGGTTTATCGAAGAATACAATATTGCACAAATATCCATGAACCTGGTTAATTATAAAATTACCTCTGTACATCAAGCTTTTGATGAGGTGTGTAAAAGTGCACAAAACAGAGGCTTGCGTGTAACCGGGAGTGAGTTGGTGGGGCTTATTCCGCTAAATGCCCTGCTAGATGCCGGCAAACACTATCTTCAAAAGCAACAACGAAGCATTGGAGTTAGTGAGCAAGAGCTGATACACATTGCCGTAAAAAGCTTAGGTTTGGATGAATTGGGGCCTTTTGACCCGTATAATAAGATTATTGAATATAAACTAAAAAGGGCAGGGGATGAAAAGTTAATCAGGATGAACTTAAGGGGATTTGCGGATGAAACAGCCAGCGAAAGCCCTGCACCGGGTGGTGGAAGTATCAGTGCATATGTGGGTACACTTGGTGCCGCTTTGGGTACTATGGTGGCTAACCTTAGTGCAGGCAAACGCGGGTGGGAAGAGCACCTTGCATTATTTAGCGATGCCGCAGAAAATGGTCAACAAATAAAAGATACCTTATTAAAGTTAGTAGATGAAGATACAAATGCATTTAACAAAATTATGCATGCGTTTGGTCAGCCAAAAGGAACTGACGAGGAAAAAAGAGCCAGAACTCAAGCAATTGAAGATGCTACAAAATATGCTTGTGAGATTCCACTAAAGGTAATGGAAACCTCATTTGGGGCATTAAACTTGTTGGCGTTAATGATTGAAAAGGGAAATCCCAATAGCATTACAGATGCCGGAGTTGGGGTGTTGTGCATAAAAACAGCGGTTAGAGGGGCATATTTTAATGTGTTGGTAAATGCGCAAGGCCTTAAGGATAGAACGTTTGCAGAAGCGATAAAAAGTAAGGCAAAAGATTTGCTTGATAAAACCAACAACCAAGCAGACCAACTGGTTGAAAAGGTAGAACAAGCAATACAATGAGATTAACAGAATAACAGCTGATTGGGTTTTTACCTTAAACCGGATATGGCATTGATGCCATGTACGGCTGAAGAAATCTGTTGGATAAGATTCGCATCTTTTTCAAAGGCATTTCCAACTACTATCACATCGGCACCGGCATTGCAAGCTGCTATGGCTCCTTCCGGTGTTTTTATACCTCCACCAACAAAAACAGGCCCATTTACACTGTTGCTAACTGCTTGGATCATTTTTTCAGAGATGGGATTTTGCGCACCACTGCCTGCATCCATGTAGGTTACTTGTAACCCCAACATTTCTCCTGCCAACGCAGTACATCCGGCAATGCTATATTTTTCGGCAGGTATGGGGGTTGTGTTGCTCATATAACTAACAGAGGTAATATTTCCTCCATCAATAAGCATATAGCCTGTTGGTATAATCTCAATGCCACTTTTTTTAATCATTGGGGCTGCCAAAACATGCTTACCAATTAATAAATCAGGGTTACGTCCACTAATTAAGGAAAGTAACAGAATGGCATCGGCTTGTTTATTTACCTGCATAATATTGCCCGGAAACAATATTACCGGAATGTTGGTATGCTGTTTAATCAAAGCAATACAAGTATCAAAAAAGCCATTAGTAATTAAGCTTCCGCCAACCAGTATAAAGTCCACCTGAGCTTCATTGCTTTTTTTGCAGATGTTTATCAGCTGAGTTTCATTTGTTATGCTATCAGGGTCAATAAGCACTGCTAAGTGTTTTTGTCCTGTAGAAATTTGTTGCTGAATGCGGTGTAGTAACGTGTTTTTCAAAATTAAATTACCGGATTTAGTCCGTTATATGCAATCCTTACAAATAACGCATTTTTATCCATAATATCCGTTGTGTTTCCATAAAACTTGCTATTTAACTTTAAATTTATGAGCAACCCCCTGTAGAATGGGCACTCTTCAAACTGTGGGTGTTGCAAATGACTGAACTGTCTACTTTTAACAACAAAGCAACTCATTATTAACTAATT
>RDYC01000178.1 GCA_004293295.1 Bacteroidota bacterium | reverse complement strand
AAGTTGCTACAATAACTTTTAGTGTTGCAAATGGAAACAATTCTAATGCTCCCTATACTTATTTTTATACTGTTAATGGTGGAACAACTCAATCTATTCAATCACCTTCTAATAATGATCTTGTTACATTAACAATCCCAACTGGAACAGCTGGAACTTTTATTTATCAATTAACTGCTGCAAATGATTCATCTTCTCCACCTAATAATTCTGTTAATGTTGATAATAATTCAAATATTTTAACAATAACTGTTTTAAATAACTTTACTGTTAATGCTGGTAATGATCTTGTTATTTGTAAAGGTCAAACAATTAACTTATCATCAAGTGTATCTCAGTATTCGGCACAAGTAAATTATTCTTGGACTGGTCCAAGTGGCTTCATAAGTAACACCCAAAATCCTACTCGAAGTAACGCTAGTGATGTAATGGCAGGCATATACACCGTAACAGCAACCATTGGAAATTGCCAAGTGACTGATCAAGTTAACGTTACGGTTTTAGATGCTTTATTTTCAAGTAATAATCTTCAAACCTTTAATAATGAAGATTGGTTAGTTAAATGTACTACACCAGGACAGTCTAGTGGAAATATTTTTATCAATAATGCAATTCCATCAGCATTGCAGCAATATGTGACGAATTATACTATTAATTGGGGAGATGGCACACCAAATTTCAGTTCAACAAATCCTATATGGAATTCTGGTAATCAAATTTTACACACCTACAATCTAGGTAGTTGGAATTTAACTTATTCAATTACTACAACTTGTGGCACAATTACTAAAACTATAAAAGTTTTTGTTGGAAATCAACCATCTAATCCTACAATTCAACTTCAAGAAAATGCTCAAGGTTGTGCACCTCTTTTGTTATCTTTTCTAATTTCGGGGGTTTCAAATAATATTCCAGGAACAATTTATACAATTACTTTTTCAGATGACCCAACGAATCCCTTAAGTTTTAATCAATCTACAATACCAAATACTATAACACATACCTTTACTTCTAATTCATGCAATATTACATATAATGGAGAAACTAATGCTTTTGGTGTAAAAATAAAAGCACAAAATCCTTGTGGTAGTGCTAGTAATGATGCATATCCTATTAGGGTTTCTACTCCTCCTATATCATCATTTACTTTACCTCCTACAACTTGTATGAATCAAATAGTAAACACCATTAATTCATCAACTCCAGGTTCTATAGTTAGTGAAACTTCATGTAATCCTTTAATGCATTTTTACTGGGAAATTAGTCCTGCCTCAGGATGGAGTTTGCAATCAGGTAGTTCTTTAGGGAGTAATGGTGGATTCCCAGATGATATTGGTGCATGGACAACTGGGTCAACTAATTTGAGTATTCAATTTACTTCTGCCGGAACTTACACAATAAAACTTTATCAAAAAAATAGTTGTGCTGCGATAAGTGTTTCAGAACAAACAATTATAGTAAAACCTTTGAATACAATTGCAACTGGAATTAGTCAAACGGTATGTCAAAACGTATCTATGCCAACTATCTCATTAGCAACAACCGGCGCAACCGGCGCAACATTTAGCGGATTGCCAACAGGAGTTACAGGTTCATGGGCTTCCAATGTAGCTACCATAAGTGGTATACCAACAGTTGCAGGTACATTTGTTTATACTGTTACAACAACTGGTGGGTGTCCCCCAGCAACTACTACTGGAACTATTACTGTAAATCCTATTCATACTATCAGTGCAGCCACAAACCGTACTGTTTGTATAAATACTCCAATAACCAATATCACAATGACATTAGGTGGAGGAGCTACAGGTGCAACTGTTTCTGGTTTACCTACAGGTGTTACTTCTTCCATTTCTGGCACCACACTTACAATAAGTGGAACTCCTACTGTTTCTGGATCGTTTCCTTATACTGTAACAACAACAGGTAATTCTTGTACGATTGCCGTAACTTCTGGGACTATTACAATATTACCTAATAACTCAGTATCATCTGCATCCTATTCGGCAACTTTGTGTATCAATACCGCTTTATCCCCAAATATTACACACACCACCACTGGTGCTACTGGAATAGGAACTACAACAGGATTACCAACTGGGGTTACAGCTACTTGGGCATCAAATACCATTACGATAAGTGGTATACCAACCGTATCAGGAACATTCAATTATAGTATTCCCTTAACAGGAGGCTGTGGTACTGTTAATGCTACGGGTACTATTACGGTAACGCCACTAAATACTGCCACCGCTGGAATTACAACAAACTTATGTATCAATACAGCCTTGTCACCAAATATTACCCACACCAACACTGGTGCTACTGGAATAGGAACTGCAACAGGCCTACCAGCAGGTGTAACAGCTACTTGGACATTAAATACAATTACGATAAGTGGCACACCAACGCAATCAGGAACATTCACCTATAGTATTCCATTAACTGGAGGCTGTGGTACTGTTAATGCTACGGGTACTATTACAGTAAAACCATTAAATACTGTAACACCTGGAACAACTAAAACCTTATGTATTAATACCACTATAACACCTAATATTACCCATACTACTACAGGTGCCACAGGAATAGGTACATCCACAGGATTACCAGCAGGCGTAACAGCAACTTGGGCATCAAATACCATTACGATAAGCGGTACACCTACAGCATCAGGAACATTCACCTATAGTATTCCATTAACTGGAGGCTGTGGTACCGTTAATGCTACGGGTACTATTACGGTAACACCACTAAATACTGCC
>RDYC01000177.1 GCA_004293295.1 Bacteroidota bacterium | reverse complement strand
AAAAAAATTTCCGCAAATTACACTCACCCATTATCAGAGTAATGTAGAAGGAGAATTGATTAATAAATTGCATGAAACGGGCTATACTTTTGATGGCATTATTTTAAATGCCGGAGGATATACCCATACTTCGGTTGCGTTGGCCGATGCTGTTGCTGCCATTAAAACTCCTGTTATTGAAGTTCATGTCAGTAATATTTTCGCTCGTGAAGAGTATCGCCATGTTTCTTTACTTGGCAAACACTGTAAGGGCTCAATTAGCGGGTTTGGCCTGATGGGCTATCAATTGGCCTTAAGCAGTTTTTTACAGTAACTGCCGCCCTCTTTAGTGTTCTATTTTAACAACTTACTGGAGTCAAGTTCGGAATAGTACTTCACCTTTTTGATAAAGTGTTCCCAAACCACACTTCCCCTGTACACTCCCTTTAAGCTTGACAAGGGTTTAAACGAAGCGTTCTGCTTGCGGAGTCCCCACCATTTACCAAATTGAAAAAAATAGTGTACATGCGCTTTATGCACTGCTAGGCTGTACTTCGGCAGCCCATTCATCATAAAAAAAATCGAGCCTAGTAAATCGAGCACAGACCGAACAGGGATTAGCCAACACAGGGTACTTACCGGCAGGTTTTTGGTAAGCATAATCAGGTTATTCCTAAAATTTAGGTAAGTTTTTTGTGGACTTTGTTTGTTTAAAGTACCTCCACCTACGTGGTAAACTGTTGATTGTGGTACCACCATTAACTGGTATCCTGCCAACTGCATGCGCCAACACAAATCAATTTCTTCCATGTGGGCAAAAAACTGTTCGTCAAAACCTTTTAATTGTTTAAACACTGCTGCCTTAACCACCATACAAGCTCCGGTTGCCCAAAAAACGGTTGTGGCGTTATTGTATTGGTTATCGTCTGTTTCTAATGACTCAAACAGCCTACCCCTACAAAAGGCATAGCCAAATGTGTCAATATAACCACCACCAGCACCAGCATATTCAAACTTATTGCGGCTATGGTAATCAAGCACTTTAGGTTGAACAGCAGCCAGTTTTGGATTACTTTTCATGACTTCAACAATGGGCTCCAACCATCCCGGAGTTACTTCAATATCGTTGTTCAACAACACATAATAATCTGCTTCAACCTGTTGCAAGGCATGGTTATAACCTCCGGCATACCCATAGTTTTTGTCGTTCGACACGATATGGACGCTTGGATAATGCGTTTGTAGAAATTGCACGGAATCGTCATCAGAACAGTTATCCGCTACAACAACCTCCATATTACCATAGGTGGTTTGCATAACCGAAGGTAAAAACTGCTCCAGTAATTGCCTGCGGTTCCAATGCACAATAACTATGGCTACTTTGGGGTTATTCTGCATGCTGCTTTTCTTTTTTAATGGGTACAAATACGAAACTGGCACCTTTATCGGTAACCAGTAAAATACACAAAAACTGGCTTGGATTTTTATAGGCGTCCTTAAAGCTTTGCTCCCGCTCTTTTGTTACAATGTTGCGTTCCAACAACTCTTCCAATACGGTTGCACTTATATTGTATGAACGGCTATACTCACTGGCATCAATAATCATTTCACCAAGTTTAATTGGTTCTTGATGGGCGATAAAAACCGGGTATTTACTAAATCCTTCATTTAAAATATCTGCCGAAACTTCTTTCAACATTCCTTGATAAAACTCAATATCATCCTTTAACAGTTCCAGATTTACGGTTAATTCTTTATCCATTATCCATTACTTTTAAGCGTTAACAAAGCTATATTCTCCACATGATGAGTATGCGGGAACATATCAACCGGTTGTACCTCCGCAACCTCATACTTATCTTGCATTAAAGCAATATCTCTTGCCTGTGTGGCGGGATTGCAACTCACATATACTACTTTGGGTGCTGCTACCTCCAATATTTTGGCAATAACATCCGGATGCATTCCAGCCCTTGGAGGATCGGTGATAATTACATCTGGCTTGCCATGGCGTTCAATCAACACATCATTTAGCACATCTTTCATATCACCGGCATAAAAATGGGTGTTGGTAATGTTGTTTAAAGCTGCATTTGTTTTGGCATCTTCTATGGCCATTTCAACACTTTCAATTCCAACAACTTGTTTGGCTTGTTTTGATATAAAAAGTGCTATTGACCCAACACCGGTATACAGGTCGTAAACGTTTTCTTCACCGGTTAATCCGGCCAATTCCCTTGCGGCTCCATAAAGAGCTTGCGTTTGTTGGGTATTGGTTTGAAAAAACGACTTTGGCCCGATTTTAAATTGCAACTCTTCCAATGTTTCAATCAGATGGTCTTCTCCTTTATACACCTGCACCTCCAAATCATAAATGGTATCATTCATTTTAGGGTTGATGATGTAAAGCAGTGATTTAACTTGTGGAAATAGTTGGTGTATATGGTTTAGTATGGCTTCTCTTTGGGGTTGGTCTTCTTGTTTAAAGCATAAAATAACCATCCACTCTCCGGCACGGTTATTTCTAAGAATAATGTTGCGTAAAAAGCCCTCTTGATTATAGGGATTAAAAAAGGGATAACTGTGTTTTTTACCAAAATCGCGCACGGCATTTCTGATGTCGTTTGCCAATTGGTGTTGCAGATAACAGTGTTCCACATCAAATATTTTATCAAATCTGCCGGGTATATGGTAACCTAAGCCTTTGCGCTCATCTTCACTCAATGTTTCCATTTCGTCCATACTGGTAAGCCATTTCCGGTCAATAAAACTAAACTCACATTTATTGCGGTAATAGGTGGTGTCTTTACTTCCAACAAT
>RDYC01000176.1 GCA_004293295.1 Bacteroidota bacterium | reverse complement strand
CTTTTGATAACCACAGTTATGTGTGGGTTGTTACTGGGGTGGGTACTTTACAAAACAGTAACTTAAATAATGCTACTATTTTATGGGCGGATACCGGAGCGGCATCTATTAAAGTAACGGCATTTAATGCTGAGTGTGGTAGTGATACGTTTACACAAGCTGTGCAGGTTGCTCCTGCTGTTGGTTTAACTGATGTAAATGGATTAAGTAACCTTACGCTTTACCCGAACCCAACGGTTGGGGAGGTGTTTGTTACCGGAAATACCACGCAAAAACAAGTACTGGTGCAGGTGTTTAATAGCACACTACAATTGGTGTATCACCAAACTGTTGAGGCCGCACAGGGTAATATTAACACCAGTTTCAACACTACCCATTTAAGTGAGGGCTTGTACTTTGTTAAGGTGGGGAATGATAACAATTACCGAGTGGTGAAGTTGGTGGTGATTAGGTAGTTGATCCATAATTTAATGCCCATTTACTAGTTTATTTTTTTATCATTGTGGCTTACAATAACCACATGAAAAAAATAGTATTGTTATGCTTGTTTGTTATTGCCGTAGTTTCGGCTGAGGCCAGCCACCTAGCCGGGGGAGAAATTAGTTACAATTGCATTGGGTTTAGACGCTGGGAGATTACCTTAGTAGTTTACAGGGATTGCTTTGGAATACCTATGCCAGGTTGCACAGGCACTGGCGTAACCAATTGCACCAGAACCCTAACGGTAAAACCAATGGCCACAATAGCCGGTGGCGGCTTAAATCCCAATTCTTGTTCCGCACCTGTGCCATCTATTAGTGTAACAGTAACCAGCTATCAAGTTGAAGATGCCAATAAAATTGTGCAAAATTGGATTGGCCCGAGTGCTAAAAATATTTGTAACAATAGGGGTACAGTAGCTCCTGGTAGCAATAACCCTTCTATTGAAAAATACTATTATAAAGGTATTTTAGACATGAGCTCTCCTGCTTTTAACAACGCCTGCCCTTATTGGGAAGTGATTTGGGATGAATGTTGCCGTAATCAAGGAATTCAAAACATCCAAAATTCCGGTGTTGTCAATTATTACATTTCAGCAGCAATAAATATCTTTTACAACCAAGGTCCAGGGGCTTGTAAGAATAACTCGCCCGAAATAAAAAACCCACCAACCCTAACTGTTTGCAGCAGCCAAATTACTGAGCTTAATTTAGGGACTTATGACCCAGATGGTGACTCCCTGAGTTATGCTATTATTCCATCACGAGGCGCGGGTGGTGTTATTGCCTCACCTATGCTTCCTTATGGACCAACCTATCCTTTTCCATTAAATGCTACTAGCCCCCCTCATTCCAATTTACCCCAAGCCAATGGTCCTTTTGTGATTTTAGATACAGCAACGGGTGATATTTCTTTTAACGCTTTAAACAATAACCCTTCACTGCTTATTTGGGGTAATGTAGCCATACAAATCACGCAATGGGGTAAGGATGTAAACGGTAATCCTTACATTGTGGGCAGAACTATGGGAGAATACCAAATTTTTGTGCGGTCTTGCCCTACTAATAATTCAGTAAACCTTGCTTCCGGCAACAACCCTTTACCAAGGCGCATCCAAGTTGCTCCTAATGACACCTTACGCTTTTCATTGAACGCCAAAGATGATGATGATGGGTTTGGACCTGGCCCAGGTAACAAGCTAGACACCACGCGCTTTTTAAACTGGATTGTATCTACCCCACTTATTACCGTTACCAGACCGATAAACAACCTCAGGGAAGATTCTATTGTGGTTACCTATGTTCCTGTGGTTGGCCATTTAAGCACCGTACAAAGCATCACTTTAGTTGCTGCTGACAATAGCGGTCCAAACCCTTCCTTGCAATCGCGCCAGATTTTAATTGATGTGTTTAGCAATAGCGGCTTTAAGGCCACGATTAACCGCAGTGCAGACAGTTGTAAACGTTACAGTTTAAGTTATACCAACGATAGCAATGTGGCCAGTGTAAATTGGCAAATTAGCAAGGTGCCCAATGATTATAGTTTAACCAATGTAACTGCGTATGGCAATATCCGCAATTTGCCTAAAATTGGTTTTGCCCTACCGGGTAAATACTTGGTGCGCTTAAATATCCGTAGGATTTCGCCTGCAAATACTTTTGGTTTTGTAACAGATACCATTGAGGTTACCCCCACAGAACAAACACTGTTTCCACCTAATTTTGATACAACCATGTGTGGGGGAAACCCTCGTTTAATGATATTGCCTACAGGTAATTACAATTGGTTTGTGAATAACTCAAGCACTGTTTTTGCCAATAATGATACTTTGTTGGTTACCCCCACGGTAAGTACCAATTACCGCTATAGTGGCACTGTTACCGGTGGTATTTACAATGGTTGTGTGTTGGCTGACACGGCTAACATTGTGATTAATACCACTCCTGTTAATCAACTATTGGGTGTCGCTAACTTTGATACCACCTTTTGTGCAGGAAACTCCCGTTTAATGACCTTGCCATTGGGTAATTACAATTGGTTCGTCAACAACTCCAACACTGTTTTTGTTAACAATGATACCTTGTTGGTTACCCCAACCGTAAGCACCAATTACCGATATACCGGCACTATTACTGGCGGTTTTTATAATGGCTGTGTGTTGGCTGACACGGCTAACATTGTGGTGAACCCTTTGCCCAATACCAACTTGCCCGACACTTTACAAATATGTGAAAATGCAGTAACCAGTCTAAATGCTGCCAATATTAATGCTGTTTCTACTAGTTATTTATGGAGTACTAATGATTCAACGGCTAGCATACAAGTAACGCAACCCAATTTATACACCGTGTTGCACATCC
>RDYC01000175.1 GCA_004293295.1 Bacteroidota bacterium | reverse complement strand
CCTTCACCGGTGTTGGCGAAAATGTTAAGCAAGACCTTTCCTTTAACTTGTTTCCAAATCCAATGAGTGAATATGCAAACGCCACTTTTATAACCAAACAAAACACCACCTTAAACATGTACCTAACAGATTTGTTGGGCAAAAAGGTAAAAACAGTTTGGAATGGAAATATAGAAGCCGGAAACCATACCATTGTTGTTGATAAAGCAAACCTAAATTCAGGTATTTATCTGATACAGGTTGAAACACCAAATGGGTCGTTTGCACATAAACTTGTAGTTAATTAAAAAAAAATTGTAACATGCAACCTCAAACAGTGAGACATTCTCACTGTTTTTTGTTTTTATAGAAGTTAGTATAATTGCCGTATGACAAAGAACTTGGTGATAGTGGAGTCTCCTGCGAAAGCAAAAACCATAGAGAAATTCTTAGGTTCAGAATTTATTGTAAAGAGTTGTTATGGACACATCAGAGATTTGGCTAAAGGAGATGAAGCCATAAATATAAAGAAAAATTTTGAGCCCCATTACGAGGTGCCTGCTGATAAGAAGGCTGTGGTAAACGAGCTTAAAAAATTAGCTGACCAAAGTGATTTGGTATGGTTGGCATCCGATGAGGACCGCGAGGGAGAAGCCATTTCGTGGCACTTGAGTGAAGTACTTAAACTAAAACCGGAAAACACCAGGCGCATTGTGTTTCATGAAATTACCAAACCTGCAATTCTTAAGGCAATAGATAATCCCAGGGGCATTGATTATAACTTGGTAAATGCCCAACAAGCCCGTAGAGTTTTGGATCGTTTGGTGGGTTTTGAGCTCTCACCGGTTTTGTGGAAAAAGATAAAAGGCAACCTCAGTGCCGGACGTGTACAATCTGTTTCAGTAAGGCTTATTGTTGAGCGTGAGCGCGAAATTAACCAGTTTAACTATACCTCTGCATTTAAGGTTTTGGCCCAATTTAATGTGGGTGGAAAACAAATGGAAGCTGAGTTGGGAAAACGTTTTGATACCGAACAAGAAGCAATGGCATTTTTAGAAAAATGCAACAATGCGGAATTTACCATTGCTAATTTAGAAGTAAAACCGGCCGAAAAATCACCCGCACCTCCATTTACTACATCAACATTGCAGCAGGAAGCAAGCAGAAAGTTAGGCTACAATGTGAGCATAACCATGAGTATTGCCCAAAAACTATACGAACATGGGTTGATTACCTATATGCGTACGGATAGTGTAAACTTAAGTGAGTTAGCCATTGAGGCAGCAAAAAATCATATTGTAAATAATTTTGGTGCAGCCTACAGCAACCCTAAACGTTATGCCACAAAAAATGATAGCGCACAGGAAGCTCACGAAGCCATACGTCCGACATATTTTGAAAATGCAGAAATAGAAGGAACACCTCAAGAGAAAAAATTATACGATTTAATTTATAAAAGAGCTATTGCCTCTCAAATGAGCAAAGCCCGCATTGAACGTACCATTGCCCAAATAAAAATTAGTACAGTTAACGAAACCCTAACCGCAACAGGAGAGGTGTTGAAGTTTGACGGTTTTTTAAAAATGTACTTAGAGAGCACTGATGATGAAGGAGAGAATGAAGGCAGCAAAATGTTGCCTCCATTAACCGTAGGTGAGGCACTACAACTCATAAAACTTGATGCAACCCAGCGATACACGCGCCCTTCGGCCAGATACACCGAAGCAAGTTTGGTAAAAAAACTGGAAGAGTTAGGCATCGGAAGGCCATCAACCTATGCACCAACAATAAGCACCATTCAAAAAAGGGGGTATGTACTTCGCGAAGATCGTGAAGGAAAAGAGCGTAGCTTTACCATATTAACATTAGATGGTGGAAGCATTAAACGTGAGGTGAAGACTGAAAAGTACGGCAGCGAAAAATCAAAACTGTTCCCTAGTGATATCGGAATGATTGTAACGGATTTTTTATCCAAACATTTTGATAAAATTATGGATTATAACTTCACTGCTAATGTAGAGAAGGAGTTTGACGAAATTGCATTGGGGCAAATCCAATGGAATAAAATGATAGAGCAGTTTTATACGCCATTCCATAAAAGCGTTGAAAGCACTACCGAAAATGCCGAAAGGCAAAGTGGAGAACGCACACTTGGTGTTGATCCTACTAGCGGAAAAAACGTGTATGCTAAAGTTGGAAAATTTGGTCCATATGTGCAATTAGGAGAAGGGAGTGAAGAAGAAAAGCCACAATACGGAAAATTACTACAAAGCCAACGTATTGATTCGATTACGTTAGAAGAAGCGTTAGAATTATTTAAACTTCCGCGCACAATTGGTGAATACCAAGGCAAAGAAGTATCTGTTAATGTTGGTCGCTTTGGGCCATACGTAAAATGGGGCGATAATTTTATTTCGTTGCAACGTGGCGAAGAGTTAATGGAAGTAGATTTAACACGCGCCATTGAAGTGATTAATGCAAAACAAACTGCAGACGCTCCGGTAGGAACATACAACGACAAACCTATTACAAAAGGCAAAGGTCGCTTCGGGCCATTTATTAAATGGAACGAATTGTTTATTAACGTGCCTCGGGCGTATAACTTGGATACATTAACTCAAGAGCAAATGAATGAGTTAATTGAAAAGAAATTAGACAAAGAAGCCAATCGTTTTATACAAAATTGGGAGCCCGCTAAAATTGCTATTGAAAACGGAAGATGGGGGCCGTTTATCCGTTTTGGCAAAAAGATGATTAAGATTGGCAAGAACCCTAAAGGCGAAAATATACAGCAGAGGAGTTAAGCACGGTTTCGTTAGATGAAGTAAAACGAAACCGTGCTTATCTCCTCTGCTGTATATTTTTCGC
>RDYC01000174.1 GCA_004293295.1 Bacteroidota bacterium | reverse complement strand
GGGTAGTTAATACACTGTATTGCCCGGGAGAAACTTTAAGCGATTGATTGGTTGCGCCCGCAATGGGTTCTCCGAAAAAATCCAGCCATTGGTATTGATCAGCCGGTTGTGTTGATAAAACAACGGTTTTATTTGGACAAATGATGGTGTCACTTGGAGAAATGGTATGGGTATGTGAGCAGAAGCGAACAGGTTTTTCAACCACAGTTGCATTAACTTGGCCTAAATAACATTTGTAGGAGGTAAGGCGGATGGTATAACTTCCGTTTGCTTGATAACTATGCGTTGGATTCAATACTTTAGATAACGGGCTTCCATCTCCAAAATCCCAAACAAACGAGTCTTTATAAATGGGGGTATTACCCATCAATTGAACTTCATTCGTGCCTTTTCCAATTGAAAATTGAAAGTCAGAACTTGGTACATGTTTACCAATATACCAAGTTGATAGTTGATCAAAGACAAGCGTTTTTACTGCATTTCTTATGGTTGTTGCTGTAGTTGCATCAATGCCATAATTGGTTGTAATCAGTATGGGATTTTTTCTGAATAATGTGGTATAAAAGCAGCATGCTGCCAGGTAAGAACCTTCCAGTGAGGGATGACTTCCATCGGTTTGGTACAAATTAATGGAAGGATGATTCTCTCTGATATATTTCCAAACAACACCAACGGGAGTTACTTCAGCATCATATACATCCGACATTTCCTTATATCTTTCTGTGAGTAAATTTTGCATGCCTGCATAGGTGCATACTGCCGGATTTGATGGACAATTCTGAGGGTCTCCATCACGATAACCCCAGGTCATAAACGAGGTGATTTGGCTGCAAGGTTTATGCTGTTTGATAAAGTTTTTCAAATCACTGAACCCATCCATAAATTTAGATGGAATGGGAAAGGTGGGAAGCTGGCTTTGTTCTTGTAAAACAATATAGTCCCAATTATTGGATAGGATTTTATTGGTTGAAGTGCTATTGGCAGCATGATTTTGCAAGGTGTACCCACCAATTAAGTTACTTTCAGTAATTAAAGCATCACCGGCACTTGAAGCAAGTTGTGAAACAATTTGTGGTAAGTCGTTTACATAAGTATAACTGTTGCCTAAAAAGAGAACCTTTCTGGTTTGGCTTTGCCCGATTACTCGGGCAGTTAAAAAAAGGAAAGGTACCAATAGCAGGAGATGTAAACGTGTTTTCATGTTTTTTATATTCAAGTTTTTGCTGATTGAAGCGAGGTTTATGTAGTTAGGATAAGGTGCCTGAGCTTATACCATGCTCAGCTACTTCACGCTAGCTTTGACAATGGCGTTGTAGCAAACGTTGCCTGTTAGGCAAAAGGAGCAATGCCATGTGGTGGTTATTGCGGGTGTAATTGGCAATGGGTAAACCTGCTTTATAGCTTCGGCTATGGAGAAATAACTATTCCAACACCTCACTTAAAATATCATGGCTCCGCATGTTTGAAAAACCACTCACATGCTCATTATAATACAACACCAACACCTGCAGCAGTTTTTTTCGATGTACACTTAACATAGCCATTTGTACCTGTTCATCCGTATCAGCCAGTAGCAATTGGTGCAACAAACGGCTGCTGGTTAAATCGGCCTGAAAGGGATTGTTAGCTATGGCAGGTTCAAAAAATCCATCCTTAAAGTTAAAGGCCAAATCAACAACCGCATCCGTTTCATATTTTGGATAAAATCCTAAAAAGCGGGAGAGACGTAATAAAAATAACACCGGCAAATTCGCCATGTTTTCTTGTTCCATGTCCAAAATCTGGATGGTATTAAATAAAAAATCAAACAACGCTTCATCAGCCTGGTTTTCTTCTTTAATACCCCTATAAATCACCTCACTCATAAACATGCCAATGGCGCTTTTTATCATATTAAAATGCAATTGGTTCAGCGGTGGAGAACATTTTAATTCCTTAATGCGTTGCAGGGATTTATTTTGTTGGTGGTACACTTCCAACTCCAGCAAGGTGAGAGGCAACAATTGCGATGGCCTGATGCTGCCTTTGTTTTTGCGCACCCCGTTGATGATGTATGATTGCATCCCCAAATTATTGGTATAACACTTCACAATTACACTGGATTCGCTGTAATTAATTACTTTAACAACAATGGCTTTGCACTTGGTAAGCATGCCGCAAGATTAGTGAAATTTTAAAGCACCCCCTAAATCATTTATACAACAACAAGTGATGGCTTATTTTACGGAAAAGTTTCGGCCTATGCTTACCCCAAACCACCCTTGGTAATCATTGTTTCTGATGAAAGGGGTGTAACTGATGCGAAAACAAACCTTATTGGTTTCAATAACCCGAAATCCCAAAACGGCTGTGGGGATAATTTCTCTTGAAGTAATTCCGGTATTGATTAAAGTAAAACCGAATCCCAACTCAAGTTTTTCTTTACGCTCTCGGTTTCCCAATAGCAGAGAGGTTGTAAAAGGGGCATAAACTGCGCCATTATCCAGTTTCACGGTGTTTAAAAACCATCCATCAGAAAATCCATAAGCCACACCCACACGGCCAACAAAACCAAGGTTAGTGCTTTTATACAGTATTTTTTCGTAGTTTAAAGAGTATAGTAAGGCTGCACCGCCCAACTCCACATACCAATTGTTGGTGCCCGTGGGTTCGCGGTAAGCTTTTTCCTGTGCCAGCGTAATGTGGCTAAAAAGCATTAAACACAACAACAAACTAATACTACCTTTGATGGGATTAACAAACATGACAGGTAAACGTAACATATTGTTACAATATTATCAAATATTTTCTAACCTCAGCCTAGATGTGGTTATTGGTATTGCTTTTAATGCCTTGGCCTTGAATAAAGT
>RDYC01000173.1 GCA_004293295.1 Bacteroidota bacterium | reverse complement strand
GGTATTACTGACTACGCCTCCATTAAATTTATTAACGAAAATGAATTATTGGCCAGTGCAGAAAACCCAGAGCGCTATTACATTGATTTTATTATGCCCGAAAAACTTCGAATTAACTTGGCATATGTAAGTAACCCTACCTTATTAAACGATATAAAACTGATTTTGAACACCTTAATACGCATTGTTTACAAGCCCAAAAGCCCATTGATAATTAATTAATTTATATATTTGCAATAACCTTAGCGAACATGAACCTCTTAAGAAAAGTATTTCCAGAAACAAATAGCATCCCTCGTTGGGTGATATTTTTTATTGATATATTGATTTGCGGTTTCTCGTACTTATTTGCCTACCTGCTTCGCTTTAACTTTTTTATTGACGAAACCTTTATCTGGCAATACCTCACCCCTCTGCCGCTTGTTTTAGCCGTACGTGCCCTGTTTATGATTTACTTCAGGGTGTATGCCGGCATCATCAGACACTCAAGTGTACAGGATGCCTTAAGGGTTTTTTATACCATTTCTCTCAGTACAATTCTTTTAATCATTATTAACCTTACTTACCTTAAAATAAATAACGAAACAGCATTTATCCCCATATCCATCATTATTATTGATTACTTAGGTAGCGTGCTATTAATGAGCATGTTTAGACTTGGGGTGAAAGTAGCCTATATGCGTGTTACCAAGCCTGATGAATCTAACCAAAAAAATATTGCCATTTTTGGAGCCGGTGAGGCTGGTGTTATTGCCAAACGTAAAATTGAGCAGCATGCCAATGGAGAACTGAAAATTATTGCCTTTTTTGATGACAACCCCAAACGCAGTGGTAATTACATTGATGGCATCTCTGTTTTTAATCCGCAAAAAGACTTTGAAAACGTGATTAAAAAATTTAAAATTCAGGAAATTATTATCAGTGACTATAACATTACCCTAAGCAGAAAACAAGAGCTTATTGAAAGTTGCTTGGCTTATAATATTAAGGTGCGTAACGTACCCCCAATTGAAAAATGGATTAACGGTGAATTAAGTTATGGCCAGATTAAAAATGTGCGAATTGAAGACCTGATTGAACGAGATACCATTGTTTTAGACAAAGGAGCCATAGCAGCACAAGTTAAAAACAAGGTGGTTATGGTTACTGGTGCTGCCGGAAGCATTGGTAGTGAATTGGTTAGACAATTGATAAAATTTGGGCCAAAACAATTGCTGCTGGTAGATAAAAGTGAGGTTCGTTTATATGAGCTAACCAACGAATTACATGACTTACTTAACCCCAAATTTGCCAAACAAGTTAAAGTTATCCTTGCCGATATTTGCTCAAAAGAACGCATGGAGCATATATTCGCTACCTATCGCCCAGAAATCATTTACCATGCTGCCGCATATAAGCATGTACCATTAATGGAAGAAAACGCATGCGAGGCGATAAAGGTTAATGTTGGAGGCACCAAGGTAATTGCCGATTTGGCCGTGAAGCACGAGGTTGAAAAATTTGTGATGGTTTCTACTGATAAGGCGGTAAACCCTACCAATGTAATGGGTGCATCAAAACGTATTGCCGAAATCTATGTTCAATCACTCAGTAACTTCTTAGACGAAACAAACTCCTCCAAAACACGCTTTATCACCACCCGCTTTGGCAATGTGTTGGGCAGTAGCGGGTCAGTTATTCCTAAGTTTAGAAAACAAATTGAAGATGGAGGCCCCTTAACAGTTACTCATCCTGATATTACCCGGTTTTTTATGACGATACCGGAAGCCTGTCAATTGGTTTTGGAAGCCGGAAACATGGGTAAAGGCGGTGAGATATACATATTTGATATGGGAAAATCGGTTAAGATTATTGATTTGGCTAAAAAAATGATCAAATTATCCGGCCTCACATTGGGGCAAGATATTCAAATTGTATTTACCGGAATGAGGCCCGGGGAAAAGATAAAAGAAGAACTTTTAGCCGATAAAGAAAATACCTTGGCCACCTATCATCCTAAAATTATGATAGCCCAAGTACGAACTTACGATTTCTTACGTGCAACTAAGCAAATAGACGATTTGATTAATAGCTATGCCAGCCAATTGGATGATGAGATTGTAAGAAAAATGAAACAAATTGTACCGGAGTTTATTAGCCAAAACTCAAAATATGAGGCCTTGGACTATGATAATCCTCATATTCCCACAATAAAAAAATAATTATCCCAAGCAGATTACTGATAAAAGCCCTTGATTTTTAAGGGCTTTTTTATTGCGCGAACGCCTTTCCGAGTAGGTTATCCACTCTTTAGAAAAACTCTAAATAAGTTTTTTTTTGAAAGCCGGATATTTTTACAATATTGTGAATATATTTGCGGCCACAACTAGTAATGTGTGGTGCAAAAGCACCGTATTTACTGGATATTTAAACCTTGAACAATCAGATTGTTACGATGAGATTTTTAAGAATTACTACCTTATTTGCACTCCTCGCTTTAAGCGCTTCAGCAACTTTTGCCGATGTAGCCGAGGGTGAAAAACTATTTAATGCCAATTGTACTTCGTGTCACGCACTGAATGAAAAAGTGGTTGGCCCTGCCTTAAAAGGCGTTAATGAAAAGTATGATGAAGCTTGGTTACTCAAGTGGATTAAGAACTCACAAGCATTGGTAAAAAGCGGTGATGCCAAAGCTGTTAAGGTTTACAATGAGTACAACCAATCGGTGATGACCTCATGATAAGGCTCTGCCGCTGGCGGAAAATAGTAAGGTTCGTTGATGCCCTGCTCGTGAAAATCTACGTGAACATGCGGCAACCATTGGTTGTATTGCTGAACGCGCGTGGCGGATTCAATTTGGGTCATCCAGGCCCAGTCGCGGTTGAGG
>RDYC01000172.1 GCA_004293295.1 Bacteroidota bacterium | reverse complement strand
ATAAGCATAATACCTTAACGATTGGGTTTCATGCTGAACTGTTTTTCTGAATTCTACTGCAGTCATACTGTTTAATTATTTTGAGTTTTTGTTCAACAAATGTAGGCAAAGGATGGGTAATCCAAGCGGTGTTTTGTTAAAGTTTTTTTACAAAAGTATAAACAAAAATAAATAATTGATAATCAGGATTTTAATTTTTTATGGTGTTACTTATAGCCAAATAACAATAAGTGATAATGAACAAGAGTTAAAGGGAGGCTAGTTTTGTTTAACTATTTTTACATTATAATAAACAAAAATAAGTTTCCTATGTTATACTATCAAACTAAGCTACAAGCAAAGCAAGTAGAATAAGAAACTTAACATTTACATTTGTAGCTTGTAAACACAATTAATGGAAATTTCAGTATCAAGAAAAGCTCACTTTAATGCCGCGCATCGTTTGCATGTGCCTCATTGGAGTGACGAGCAGAATAAGGCTTACTTTGGATTATGTAACAATATCAACTATCATGGTCACAACTACGAGTTAATTGTAACTGTTACCGGAATGCTGAATGAAGAAACGGGTTACCTAATGGACATGAAGGTGCTTAAAGATGCTATTCGGGATGAGGTTGAGGAGCGGTTTGATCATAAAAACCTGAATTTGGATACGGTAGAGTTCAAATCATTAAATCCCACGGCAGAAAATATAGCTGTGGTGATTTGGCAATTGCTGCGTAAGCGCATTGACAAGCATTTAAAATTAAAAATTACACTTTATGAAACAGAAAGAAATTTTGTTGAATACGCAGGAAATGAATAATCAACACGAGGAAACAGGTGACAACCACGCGGGTTTTTCGTTAGAAACACCGCTAAGAGAGGACGCTTTCGAGTTAGATGATGAACTTAAAATTGAACTTATTGCTAAACATTTTAAGGAGATTATGCAAATTATGGGGCTTGACTTAACAGATGACAGCCTTAAAGGTACGCCACATCGTGTGGCTAAAATGTATGTGAAGGAGATTTTTTCAGGGCTCAATCCGGCTAATGCGCCTGATGTAAGGTTGTTTGAGAATAAGTACCAATATAAAAATATGTTGGTGGAAAAATCCATCAGTTTTCATAGCACTTGTGAACACCATTTTGTGCCTATTATTGGCAAGGCGCATGTAGCTTATATTCCAAATGGCAAGGTGGTTGGATTGAGTAAATTAAACCGCATTGTAAGGTATTTTGCGCGCAGGCCTCAAGTGCAAGAGCGTATGACGATACAAATTGCCAACATGCTAAAGGATACACTTGGTGTTGCTGATGTGGCTGTGTTAATTGAAGCTGATCACCTTTGTGTTGCTTCAAGGGGTGTTCAAGATGCTTCGAGCAAAACAGTAACCAGTGAATACAGTGGAAAATTCCTTGATATGAAGACAAGGGAAGAGTTTTTATCTTACATTACCCTTAACCATAGCAAAGAGTAAACAATTGGTGTTGCAAGCGGGTAAGCAGCCCTGATTGTTTTTTTTTCGCAAAGTAGGTTAAATGTGTTGTTGAGAAGGTTCAATCAAATGTAATGATACGGCCTTTTATTTTATGGTTTTGAATAAGTTCTCTAATGTAAAAGTTATCTTTTAGTGGTGTAACCAATTGTTTAAGGTCTTCTAGGTTGTTTATTGCGGTGTGTTCGGGTAATTGGGCGATGCCATAAAAGCAACTCTCAATAACCAGCATACAACTTATTTCATCGTCATTTATTCCTTTGTCAATAACGGCATAGTTCTCTTTTTTGCTCAGTTCGTTTATTGCAGCAAAGGCTCTTCCGTTATACATTTCAGGTTTTTCATTCAACTCGCAAGCTCCATTGCAACAGCCGGCCACTAGTGCAGCGCAAGGTTCTTTAGGCGCGTTAATCAAGCATAATTTTGGGCATAGGTTAAATTCCAATACCAATTTTTGCAGGTGATTAAACGCATCGGCCAATTTGCGATACGTGTGTAAGGGTTTCATGCTTTTGCGTGTCCTGTCTATGGCTAAACGCACATACCCGTTTTGGTCTTCATAATCGTAAATGCCATAACTAAATTCTAAGCTTTTAAGCGACTTATTGTACTTTGGCCAGTGTTTTTTTATTTCTATTGATTCATGAATGAGCGCGTGTAATTCAGTAGCCGTTACTGTAAAGCTGATGTGAAAAATATCGCGAAGAAAATCTTGACGTTTGGCTGAAGTGCTATTGTTGCTAAAGTGAGAGAGTACCCTTTTTTTTAAGTTAACAGCTTTGCCTACATACAAAATCTTGCCCTGCTCATTGTGAAAATAATAAACCCCCGGTTTTGTTGGCAACGCATCAAACTCTTGACGAGGCAGGTTGGGTGGGAGGGTCGCTTCTTTTGATCCTTTTTTTAAAAAGCTGTTTATCACTTCTCCATTCTCATCTTTTTTCAGGATGCGTTCTAACACTTTTACTGTGGCTGCTGCATCACCAAAAGCCCGATGCCTGTGTTGTAAGTTAATATTTAAAGAAACACATAAGTTGCCCAAACTGTATGAACGCAATCCGGGAAATACTTTTCGGCTTAACCGAACGGTACAAAGTTTTTTGGTGTTTAAGTCGTACCCAGCTTGTTGAAGGTGATGTTTAATAAAGGAATAGTCGAAGTTTACATTGTGTGCTACAAAAATATGAGGTTGCAACAGCTGGTGAATTTTTTCGGCCACTTCGCTAAATACGGGGGCGTTTTCAACCATTTGGTTAGTAATGCCGGTATAATGCTCCAAAAATGGAGGAATGCTCATTTCGGGATTAATAAGGGTTACAAATTTTTCTGTAACCTTTTTCCCATTATGGATAAAAATAGCAATTTCTGTAATGCCGTTTTTATC
>RDYC01000171.1 GCA_004293295.1 Bacteroidota bacterium | reverse complement strand
AAGATACTTACTCCATGCAAAAAGCAATGGCTTTTTTTCGGGTTTTAGCCCATTTTCCAACACTTCCCATTTGCTTTGCAAATTAGGGGTGTAGCCAACAGGTAGGTCATTTAAACCCTCTATTTTTTCTTTAATTATTTGTTCACCTGGTGTTGCCATAACCATATTGCTGTTGGGTAAGTAATTGTTGTAATTTTTGTTTAGCCTTGGCCAATTGCGTTTTACTGGTGCTTTCACTAATGCCCAATTGTTTTGCAATCTCTTGGTGTGTGTAACCTTCAATCACAAATAAATTAAACACTGTTCTGTAGCCTGATGGTAAAGTTAAGATAGCATCGTATAAGTATGCTGCATCTATTTGTTGTAAATACACATCATCAAATTCAACATCAGGTATTTGTTCAACGGCTACCATATGGAAGTTATGTTGTTTTCTTAAAGCCATTAACGATTCGGTTACCATAATCCGTTTTAACCAAAAAGTAAAACTATTTACCCCTTGATATTGAAATTGGTCCATTTGTTTAAATGCCTTTAAAAACCCTTTCATTACACAATCTTCAGCCTCATCAGTGCGCACAATATAACGTTGGCACACCCTAAACATGGTGCTAAACAATTTTTCAAACACCTGCTTTTGCATGGCTGCATGGCCTTGTTGTAGCAGATTTATTTGTTCGATGTTTAGTTCCATTTGGGCTTTCTATGTGCTATAATGCTTAGGGTTACCTTAAAGTTGTATGCGTAACAAAATAAAATATAATTTACTAATAGTCAGAAAAATAAATTTACTAAGCAGCGATTAATCGCATAAAAAAAGCGGCCTCAGCCGCTTTAATATTTTTTAACACCGATGTCATTACTTCACCCGCTCCACGTATTCACCGGTTCTGGTATCAACTTTCACCTTATCACCAACGTTAGTAAATAAAGGTACGCGAACCTCTGCTCCATTTTCGAGCGTTGCGGGTTTTAATGTGTTGGTAGCCGTATCTCCTTTTACTCCGGGTTCGGTATAGCTTACCTCTAAAATAACAAACATTGGAGGTTCAACACCAATTGGTTCATCCGATTCAAAAGCTACTTTAATAATCATCTCTTCTTTTAAAAAACGGGCCTGATCGCCAAACATGGTATCCGCAATAAATATCTGATCAAATGTTTCCGGGTCCATCAACACAAAGTTGCTCCCATCTTTATATACATATTGCATTTCCTTAAATTCTACACGAACCACTTCAATGCTTTCGCCAGCCCTGTAGCGGTGCTCCATTTGTTTGCCGGTTTTTACGTTACGTAACACAACCTGATAAAAGGCACGCAAGTTACCCGGTGTGCGATGTTGGTATTCCATTACCTGGCACAATTCGCCATTGTGCTTAATAAACATCCCTTTTGATAAATCTCCTGTATTTGCCATTGCTATTTGTTATAATAAAGTGCTGCAATTATAGCCTTTTTACTCCACTTCACATGAGGTTGGTTACATTTTGAAGTGATTACTCCTTTAATCAGGTGATTTACAACAACAACACCAAGTCATCACCCACACTAACCTGCCCTTCCTGCAAGCAGAGCACATTCTCGCCAAACATAATTTTGTTTCCTTCCATTCTGTACTTTGCCAAGGTGTAAAGCGGCTCTTTACCAGCCTCTCCGGTAAGGGGATCAATGGTGGTAACCACACACCTTGCGCATGGCTTAACCCTTTTTAACAGCGAATCGCCTGCTTTAAACACAGAAAAAGAACCTTCTTCATGTGCCTCACATCCAGTAATTACCACATTGGGCCTAAACCTATCCACATCAATTGCATGGGTTAACTTGCCGTTGAGCAGGGTTAGGGAAGCTTCGCTTAATAATAATATTGGATAACCATCCGCAAAACTCACTTCTTCACCATTTAATGCATAATCTTTGTTTACCGCTCTTTTGCTTAATTGGCCCATAAAAACAAGCCGCACAGCACTGCCTAAACATGCACTAAACCATTGGTTATAACTATCACTTGCAATGATTGCCTCTACCTCATCTTCCCATATCACAACTTGATTTGTTGCTCCCTCCATGCTAAATGGTATGAGCAATTTATTGTGTAAGTAGGTAACTAAAAAGCCATTGTCCATTAACTCCACCTTAAACAAACACAACTCCGGCATTTGTCGCTGCGACAGGAAATTACCCTTTTCATCAACCAACATATAACGCCTATCGTAACGGAGCCCTCGTTGATCTACGGCACTGGTGCTTAACGAAACACCTCCCAATGATTTAATAGGATAAATAAAAAGCCGGGTAATTTTCATGATGCTAAAACAAATTTATTTTATTAAACGTAATTATAAAAAGTGAACAATGCTTTTATTTGTAGCAATGCCTAACAATCACCTGAACATGCAGTTGCCCGATGGAGGGCTTATTTATAAAGAAACCAATCCGGTTAACCTTATTGTTGAGCCTTTTAATGCCTTATCAGCACTTGTGTTTATTTTTATAGCCTTGTTTTGGTTGTATAAACTGGGCGGGCGTTACAAACAAATGCCATTCTTGTTTTCATCAACCATTATTTTAATGATTGGGGCCATTGGGGGCAGTATTTACCACGCTTTTAGGTATGCGGCCTTTTTTATTATGATGGATTGGTTGCCTATACTTATACTTTGCTTAATGGCTTCCTGCTATTTTTTATGGCAAGCTTACGGCAATTTAAAAAAATCAATATTGGTTGTTGCACTTGTTATTGCCGCACAAGTAACCATATGGATGGTGGGTAACTACAAAGACCGTCACATGAATATTAATATTAATTATGCTTTAATGGGGTTAACCGTTTTGGTTCCATTAATTATTCTGTCATCATTCAATTCAACATATGAAAAACCAAATTCATTTTATGGATTAATTTTATTTATGCAAA
>RDYC01000170.1 GCA_004293295.1 Bacteroidota bacterium | reverse complement strand
GGTTCATTAACCAAATATGTTGGAAACTATGCTTTTATCGTAAGGCCCTTTATAACCCCATCTCCGGTAACCAAAAGTTTTTCTCGGTCGGCAATATTTAACATCAGAAGGTATACCCTTGATGCGGATAATTATTTTGGTGTTACCGGTGGATTGGGTTTTTCTCCTGATCAAAGAGCCTTTCTAACCAATTTTAGAATAGATAGCACAGGGTCTAATAATATTTATTATTTGCAGTCGTACAGAATTGGGGTAGCTTGGTCAAAAACATTTACTTATAAACATATTTTATTGCTCGAATTCGACTACAGGAGACAAGAGTTAGAAGGATATAATGCGGGTAGTTATGTAAATGTTTATATTGGCAGTATATCTTACAAATTCAAGTTTTGATAATGAGAGACTACAAACATATTAAGTTGGATTATTTGTATCTCATGGCAGAGAATGACATGAACTTTGCCAAAGATATTATCTATAGTTTCAAAGAAACGATACCGCTGTATTTTGAAGATTTAGAATCAGCCATTGCAGAAAAGAGCGAAGCTAGTGTGCGATTTTTTGCCCACAAGTTAAGCTCTTCTGTACAGATTGTTGGAGCAAAGGAACTTTCTGAATTAGCTAGGCTAATTGAAAATCAAGCCGTAACAAGCGTTGATTTTGAGCTATTGCAGGAAGCAAACAGTAAGTTATCGAACACCTTTAAAGAGGTTGTTAAGGAGTTGAACGAGGAATTAAACCACCTCCATACAAGCCAATTAGCTGATTGAGTGGAATGAAGGTATTGATAATAGAAGACGAAGATTTGGTAAGAAAAGCACTTGAGTTTAGGCTCAAGAAAGATGGTTATGACATTACTACCTGTCGTGATGGTAGAGAGGGTATAGTGGCAATACATGCAGAAAAATTTGATTTGGTATTAACAGACCTGATGTTGCCATATAATAATGGATTAGAAGTTGTTGCAAAGCTCAAAGAGGTGCAAAAAACAACCCCGATTATTGTGCTTTCTAACATAGGATTGGAAAATGTTGTGTTGGATGCTTTTAATTTGGGAGCAGATGATTATATGACTAAACCATTCAGTCCAAAGGAGTTGTCGGTAAGAGTTAAGCGTTTATTAAACAAGTGAATACACTCAAAAAGCATATTGTTTTATTGTTCATACCTCTGATCAACATGTCGAGTGTGCTTGCCCAACCAAACGAAGCAAGTGCTAGTGTGGTAAGTTTTATTGAGAAAGAGCTGGAAGCAACGGATTTGCTTATTAAGATATGTATTGTACTTATTATCTTATTTATTGTTCTTTTTATTTCCTTCTTTATCACATTAATGGTTGCCCGAACCACTCACAGGCACAGAGATCATTACGAAAAGAGCTTGAAAGAGAAATATGAACTACTGCTCACCGGAATAATATTTAATGATGAAGATGATTTAGAAACTGAGGAGTTTCTTGAGTCAAAAAAGAGGGTTATTTCTCATTTTAAAAAGCATTACCTCCATTTAAGAAAGAACCGGGCTTATCTTAGAGAGCATATTTTATTGTTACATAAAAACTTTGCAGGAACAGCAGCAGATGTGTTAAGAAAACTCTACATTGAGCTAAAACTCGACAAAGAAGCGATAAGGGAGTTAAATTCCCCGGATTGGGGTATACAAGCCAATGCAGTTAAAGAGCTTGCCCAACTGGGAATAACTGCTGCGGCAAAAAAAATAAAAAGAAGAACCCAACACGAAAACCATACGCTGCGCATTGAAGCGCAGGTGGCATCAATTATCTTGGAAACCAAAGACCGATTCTCTTTTCTGGGAAAGGATAAGAATGTATTAACGGAATGGCATCAGTTAAACCTATCACAAGTAATTGATAAATTGGATGCGGAAGATATTCCTCAGTTTAAGCAGTGGTTTTCATCAACCAATGATAGTGTGGTTCAATTTTGCATAAAAATGACATTGCAGTTCGACCAGTTTGAAAGTACTAATGACTTGATTAATTTATTAAAACATCCGAGCCAACTTGTGGTTGGCGAAGCTGCTAAGGTACTGGGGGAATTTGGAGCAACTGACGCTGATGTAGCCTTACTCAATGTGTACAGAGATGCGGAAAACTGGGTTAAGATAAGGATATTGAATGCGTTAGGTAAATGTGGAACGCACGAGATTATTCCGTTTTTGCAACAACAATTACTGCAAAATGATATTGATATAGCTTTTGAGGCAGGAAAAGCATTAAGGCTTTTTGGTAACGAAGGAATTGACACCTTGAAAGCAAACCTTTCTTCGCCACTTTATGGAGTTTCCAATATTTGCCAACACTTATTAGACGAAAGAATTTAACATGCTACACAAAGTTATAGAATATTTAAATATTGCCATTTTTTTTTACGGAATTTCTATTAGTACGGCCTATGTGTTGCTTGCCATAATAAGTGCAAGGGCCCTCCATGTGTATATGCGCAAAAACAAGTTCATTGATCATAATGTAACCTTAGTTTCTCCATATGCACCTTCTGTATCCCTCATAGCCCCTGCCTATAATGAAGAAAGAACAATTGTAGAAAATATCAGATCGATACTTAGTATACACTACAATAACTTTGAAGTGATTATAGTTAACGATGGAAGCAAGGATAAAACCATGGAGACCGTTATTAGTGCTTATAATTTAGAAAAGGTTAACTTTTTTGTGCACGAAAAAATTCCATGCAAGAAGATAAAGGGGGTTTATAAATCAACCAATAAGGCATACAAAAAATTGGTGGTTATTGATAAGGAGAATGGCGGTAAATCTGATGCGTTAAATGCGGGAATAAATGTTTCACAATTTGGTCTCATCACTTGTATTGATGTGGATTGTATTGTGGAGCAAGATGCTATTTTAAAAATGGTGAAGCCTTTTATGGAAGAAAAGGAGCACGTAATTGCAACAGGTGGTGTGATAC
>RDYC01000169.1 GCA_004293295.1 Bacteroidota bacterium | reverse complement strand
CAAGCTATATTTACATTGGGTATGCTCTCCATACAAAGCAACCAATTTGATAAAGCCAAAGAGCGTTTTGAGAAGTTGGTAAAATTAGAGCCATTTAATCCGGAGTATTACTTTTACCTTGGTGAAGTTTATGCTAAAAGCGGGAATACCAAACAGGCCATCAAAACTTATGAAACCTGTAAAACCTTGGTAACGGATAAAGAAGCTAAAAAAGAAATTGATAATATTATTAATAAACTAAATAAACTATAACAATATGCCAAGCGGAAAGAAAAGAAAAAGACATAAAATCGCAACGCACAAGCGCAAAAAAAGACTTCGCAAAAACAGACATAAGAAAAAATAATTTTCTCGTGGGTTGCATCTTTTAAGTAAAAGATTTTATGGCTAAACCGTTCAACAAACTATTGAGCGGTTTGCTGTTTTAAACATACAACTGAATTTTGAATTACGAACTGGTTATAAACAGCCATCAAAGTGGCGGGGTAGATATTGCATTACTGCGAGACAGGAAACTGATTGAACTCCACCATGAAAAAGCTGATCAGCATTTTGCAGTAGGTGACGTGTACTTGGGCACAGTAAATAAACTGATGCCCGGGCTTAACGCTGCCTTTGTTGATGTTGGACATGAAAAAGATGCTTTTTTGCATTACCTCGATTTAGGACCACAAGTAAAAACTCAACTTAAACACATTAAGGCGTTGCGCAGCAACCCCCACACCAACGTGTGGCCCGACCCCAAACAAACTGAAGCCGACATTGAAAAAACGGGTAAAATCAACCAAGTGTTGCAACGTATGCAACAAGTGGTTGTTCAGGTAACCAAAGAGCCTATTTCCAACAAAGGGCCAAGGCTCACTTCACAACTTTCTCTTGCGGGACGTTACGTGGTGTTGATGCCTTTTGATGGGGTTGTTTCCATCTCTAAAAAAATTATTAAAAACGAAGAACGCATCCGGCTAAAAAAACTGGTGCACAGCATTAAACCCGCTAGTTTTGGGGTTATTGTGCGCACGGTGGCCGAAGGTCAAAGCGTTGAAGAGTTGGAAAATGATTTAAAAGAGTTGATGAAACGTTGGGAACACCTTTGTACCCAAGTGAAAACGGCCGTTCCCGGACAAAAAATTTTAGGCGAAAGTGAACGTACCTTAACCTTGGTAAGAGACTTATTAAATGAGGATTTTACAGGTATACACGTGAACGATCAAACCTTGTTTAACTCATTAAAAAGTTACATCGCCAAAAAATCGCCCGAACTCGAAAAAATTGTAAAACTACACAATGGAAAGTCGTCTATCTTCGAACATTTTGGTGTAGATAAACAAATCAAAACATCATTTGGCAAAGAAGTAAACTTTATGGGTGGCTCGTATTTAATTATTGAGCACACCGAAGCGTTACACGTAGTGGATGTGAACAGCGGCAGCATTGTTGGCAAAGACATTAACCAGGACGAAAACGCATTAAAAGTAAACTTGGAAGCAGCGGGTGAAATTGCCCGCCAACTGCGCTTAAGGGATATGGGCGGTATTATTGTGGTTGATTTTATTGACCAAAAATCAGCCGCCAATAAGAGACAAGTGTACGAGCGCCTGAAAGATGAAATGCAATCAGACCGAGCCAAGCACAAAATTTTACCAATGAGCCCTTTTGGCCTGATACAAATTACCCGCCAAAGGGTAAGGCCGGAAATGAATGTGGTGACGGCTGAAAAGTGCCCTACCTGCGATGGTACCGGTGAAATAACCAATAGCATTGTAATTGTTGATGAAATTGAAAACCGCCTGAAGTACCTATTGCATAACATGAACATGAAAGGGGGTATCACCATTGAAGTGCATCCTTACATCCATGCCTTTTTTACCAAAGGTTTTCTAAAATCAGTCCGGTTTAGCTGGCTGTTTAAATACAAACGCTGGATTAAGGTAATTCCGGTAAACGCCCTCCACTTCGGACAATACCGCTTTTTAAACAAACAAGGCGAAGAAATTCAACTTTAGCACAAATGTTGCTAAACTTTCCCGTAAAAATAATTGATGATGGCTGCGCTTAATGGCCTGTTGCGTGAATACACCTGCTGATAAGCGTACCGATAACTTGAACAAAAAAATAAGCCGACAGCGGTAATCATATATCACTGTCGGCTTTTTTTGATTTATCAACGAAAAAAGTATTACTATTCTAATAATAAAAACAGTGCCAAACTCTGAAACTTACTAAATACTATATGCAACTGTTTGTTTTTCAGTAAATTATTTTAATACATTGCTCGTTTAATACAGCAAGTGCATACTTTTAGCTACACTTGTACACTTTTAATAGACACATTTTTTATACACATGACTATACAAGAAGCCCAACGTGTGGTTGATGAATGGATTAACACCACAGGAGTACGTTATTTTAATGAGCTTACCAATACCGCCATACTCATGGAAGAGGTGGGCGAAGTTGCCCGCATTATGGCGCGCAAATATGGGGAACAAAGTTTTAAAGCCAGCGATAAGGATATTGACCTTGGGGATGAAATGGCTGATGTATTGTTTGTATTGATTTGTTTGGCCAACCAAACGGGCATAAATCTTACTGAAGCCTTGGAAAAAAACCTGGCCAAAAAAACCAAACGGGATGCCACCCGTCATCAGGAAAATGAAAAACTGAAATAGTTACACCGCAACAGGGGCTTTAATGGCCGGGTGCGGATTGTAATTTTCTACGGTAAAATCTTCAAACACAAAATCTGTAATATTTTTTACGGCTGCATTCATGCGCAAGGTTGGATAAGGCCGTGCTTCTCTGCTTAGTTGCAACTCTACTTGCTCAAAATGGTTGCTGTAAATGTGGGCATCGCCAAAGGTGTGTACAAAATCACCGGGTTGTAACCCGCAAACCTGCGCCACCATGTGGGTGAGCAAGGCATACGAAGCAATATTAAAAGGCACTCCCAAAAACATATCGGCAC
>RDYC01000168.1 GCA_004293295.1 Bacteroidota bacterium | reverse complement strand
CAATAACATTAGAAAATTCTAAAAACCTGACCTTACTTCCTCCGGTTACAAATGCAAAAAAAAGCTCATCAGGCCGTGAAGCACACCTTAAACTTGTTCCACTAGCTGCAAACACTGCTTCACCATCATAAGCTTCCGGAGTTTTAGTAGAGTCCAATTCACGCCAAGTTTCACCACCATCATTGGTTTCAAGCAATACAAAATGTCCGTTAATCGGGTCGCCAACCAGCATGCCACGCTTTTCGTCCCAAAAATCCATGGCATCTAAAAAATAAGCAGAATCATCTCTCCGAAATACTTCTTTCCATATTTCTCCTCCATCTACTGTCTTTAAAATTAAAGCCGGAGTACCACTACTCATCATGATGGCACGTTTATCATCAAACGCTTCAATGTCTCTAAAATCAGCTTTCTCGTAACCATTTAGTTGAGTATATACAACTGTTTTACCGCCATCTACACTTTTTGCAAATGTTCCCCTGCTGCCGCTTACCCAAATGGTTTGATCATCCACCACACTCAAGCCCCTGAAACTGGTTTTGCTTAGCACCACCCCTTCCTTCAACAAAAATGTATTGCTATCCAACACCTGAATTTTAGGTTGAGAATAGGCATTTGTTGCTAAAAGCAGTAAGATTAACAGTAGGTTTTTCATGATACGAATGTAACAAATGCCCGGAATGATTATGGTTGGTTTATGGGCGATTCACTTACTTATATGCTTTAACAATAATTCGATCTCCGGCAACACCAAACCACTTTGTTAAATAATAATTAGGGTATTGAAGGCTCTTTTTTACCAAATTTTCAAGAAATGTACCTCGCAATGGAATAGTGCTAGGATGTTTTACTTCCTGCTTAATTTCAACACGGTTAAAACCGGTTATCTTGCCCATGTGCCTTATTGTTTTTGCACTAAACTCCGTTAAATGGTAAGGAGGAACTGTCATGGTTTTTTGAGAACCTATTAACCTATATATTATAAAAGCAAGCTTACTTGAAATTAAATTTAACGTTCCTGGCAAATGAATGATTGCAACACCACCGGGCTTTAGTATTTTTTGCGTTAATACCATTGCTTCTGTGGGGTTTGTAAAATGCTCAAGTACATCTCCCATTAATACAATATCAAATTCATTTTCAAACACCTCTATGCCCATCAATCTTTCGTCAAATGGTTTATTAATTATATCAATGCCAAAGTTATCCTTTGCATATTGCACGGCAAATGCTGAAAGTTCAATACCCTTAACGTTAAATCCTGCGTTTTTTAATGCAAATAATAATTTTCCTGTTGCACAACCCACCTCCAAAAAACTCCCACCTTTGGCAATTTGCTCCATTTCTTTTACCCCTTCTGCATAATCACTGGCATTTAGCAATTTTACATATTCTTCATTCATGTGATGGGTTGCTGCGTCAGCTTGGGTAAAATAATCAGAAGAATACATCTCCTCAATCTCCATGGATGATGGCCTGGGCCAGATTGAACGTAACCCGCAAGTGTTGCATTCAAGCAACCATAAGTACCTCCCTTTAAAAGAATAACGAAACGGAATCCGGCTAGCTTTTGTGCCATTACACAAATTACATTCAAAATTATCATCCATGACCATATATTTGGATGCACAAATAACAGCTCAAATGGCAATAATCAAAGTTTATGATCGGCTTTTTACCGATTTTATCTCCTCAACTATTATTCATAACCGCATACAAGAAATTGCCCTTGAGCTAAACGAAAGATATAATGCCCAACGGCCAATATTTCTTACGGTGTTAAACGGTGCTTTTATTTTTGCGGCTGATTTAATGCGAGAAATAACCATTGAATGTGAGCTATCGTTTGTTAAAATCGCTAGTTACAGCGGTACTAAAAGCACCGAAACCATCAAACAACTCATTGGCTTTAACGAAAACATGGAAAACAGGCATATTATTGTAATAGAGGATATTATTGATACCGGTTTAAGTATGAAACACATCTTGGAACAATTGGAACAGCTTAAACCAGCCTCTGTGGCAGTGGTAACTTTATTGCTAAAAAAAGAGGCCTTAAAGCATCACGTACAAGTGGATTATGTTGGGTTTGAAATAGCAAACAAATTTGTACTGGGCTATGGCCTTGACTTTGACGGACTAGGACGTAATTTACCTGATATTTATGCTGAAACCACCAAATAACCTTGTTTAGTTATTCCTTCGCTTTAATCAAATAAAATCGCTTAATTCGCATACCTTAAAAAAAGCTTATTTCATCATGTTAAACATTGTATTATTTGGCCCTCCGGGAGCAGGAAAAGGCACACAATCAGCAAAACTTATTGAAAAATATGGATTGGTTCATTTATCAACCGGAGATATTTTTCGCGCCAATATTAAAGGTGGTACCGAACTGGGCAACTTGGCTAAAAGCTATATAGATAAAGGACAATTGGTGCCCGATGAAGTAACCATTGGCATGTTGGAAAGTGAAGTAAACAAAGTACCTGAGGCCAAAGGATTTATTTTTGATGGATTTCCTCGCACCCAACAACAAGCTATTGCACTGGATACCTTACTCGAACAAAAGGGTACAGCAATTAGTATGATGTTAGCCTTAGAAGTGGAAGAAGAAGAATTGCGCAAGCGCTTACTCATTAGAGGCAAGGATAGTGGAAGACCTGACGACCAAAACCCCGAGGTTATACAGAATAGAATTAATGTGTACAACAACGAAACCATGCCGGTAAAAGATTTTTACACCGCTCAAGGAAAGTATAAAGGCATTAACGGCCTTGGCGAAATAGAAGCCATATTTAACGATTTATGTAACGCCATAGGCGAAACAGCTCAATAAAATAAACACCTTACATCCTTACCCATGGCCGAATCTAATTTTGTTGATTATGTAAAAATCTGTTGCCGTTCCGGTAAGGGAGGTAATGGAGCCATGCATTTGCATCGTGATAAAAAAACAGCTATGGGCGGTC
>RDYC01000167.1 GCA_004293295.1 Bacteroidota bacterium | reverse complement strand
AAATCCGGGGTCAATTATTATATCCATGATGCCCAAAGCACGTGCACTGGAAATTTTTCGATTAAAGTACTCCAACACATCCATGGTAACATGGTTGTATTGTGGGTTTTGCTGCATGGTTTGAGGAGTGCCTTGTTTGTGCATCATAATATAAGGCACTTTAAGTGAGGCAACTGTGTTAAACATTTGATTATCGAAGTCTCCACTGCTTATGTCGTTTACTATTGATGCTCCTTCTTCAATGGCCATTTTGGCTATAACGGCCCTAAAGGTATCTATTGAAATAATGGCTTGAGGTAGGTGTTTGGTTAAATGGGCAATTACAGGAATAACCCTTTTTTGCTCATCTTCAACGCTCACGTCAGTTGCCCCCGGCCTAGTGCTATAACCACCTGCATCAATAAATGTAGCCCCTTCAACAAGCATTTGCTCAGCCTGTTTAAGCGCATCATCAAGACTTTGTTTTCTGCTTTGAGCAAAAAAGCTGTCGGGTGTGGTGTTTAAAATACCCATTACTAGCGGCTTGTTTAACAAAACCAGTTGTCCATTGCAGTTAATGGTTAATTTTTGATTTAATGCTTGAAATTTGGTTGGCTCCATTATTTTTGTGTGCTTTACAAATAAACAGCACCATTTTGATTAATCAAACATCTGTACAATACGATTCGATAATTGACCAATGCCGCCATATTTTTTTAAGTAAGAGCAAAGACTATGGAACTTCATGGAGGGTAATGCGGCTCAGTTCAATTGCTGACCAGATTTTTATTAAAGCACAGCGCATCCGTACCATTGAAGAAAAGGGAAACATGAAAGTTGATGAAGGAATTGAAAGTGAGTTCAAAGGAATAATCAATTATTGTGTAATTGGGCTGATACAACTGGAGCTTAAAAAAGAAACTAAGCTTGATATTGCAATAAATGAACTAACAGAGTTATATAACAAGCATATTGTTGAAACAAAAGCACTTATGATGCAAAAAAACCATGATTATGGAGAAGCTTGGCGCAGTATGCTGGTAAGTACTTTTACGGATATGATATTAATGCGCTTACTTAGAATAAGACAAATACAACAAACGGATGGGGTTACCATTATGAGCGAAGGTGTAGAGGCAAATCTGCAAGACATGATTAATTATAGCGTGTTTGCATTGATTCACTTGAGCCAATAGTTATTGTTTTTACCAATGATAACATTAACATATCATTGTGATTAATTGTAATACATTTCAATAATTTTGTACCAGTTTATTAACCAATTTAACAATATGAAAATAACTACCCAAATAAGCAGAATATTAGTTGGTGTTCTATTCATTCTTTCCGGCTTTATCAAAGCCAATGATACCATAGGTTTTAGTTATAAGCTGGTTGAGTATTTCGAAATATTTAACCTGCACTTTTTTGTAGATTATGCAGTGGGATTAGCCATGTTTATCTGCATATTCGAAATTATGGTTGGCGTAGCGTTGCTGTTAGGAGCATACACCGGACCAAATATGTGGTTGCTGCTAATAATGATTATCTTTTTTACAATTTTAACAGGTTACAGTGCTATTACTCATAAAGTAACTGATTGTGGCTGTTTTGGGGATGCAATTAAACTCAAACCTTTCGAGTCGTTTATGAAAGATGTGGTGTTGCTTATTTTGATTGTGATAATGTTTTTTGGGCAGTTTTATATTGCGCCCATTTTTAATAAAACAATTACGGCAATTTCCATGGGTGTAGCTTTATTGGTAACAACTTTCTTCACGTTTAACACCTATATGTTTTTACCCAAAATAGATTTTTTACCGTATAAGGTCGGAAATGATATTAAAGAGCAGATGACGTTACCACCAAATGCCAAGAAGGACTCTATTGCAATGGTGTTTATTTATGAAAAAGATGGTAAACAAATAGAATTAGGCGTTAACGATATTGGAGTAGTTGACGATTCATACAAATTTATTGATAGAAAGGATAAGTTGATTGTAGAGGGAGATAAACCCTCAATTCCTGATTTTAGGTTATTTGATGCCAATGGAGAGGACTTGACAGACAGCTTGCTCAATCAAAAAGGATTTAAGATGATTTTAGTGCAAACAGATGTTAAGAAGTCAAGGAAAGGAACGGAAATTTCGTTATCTAATTTGGCATTAATGTGCAAGCAAGCAGGTGTTCCGTTTTGGGCACTTACCAATACCAGCTTAACAGAAGTTGAGCCATACAGGCACGAAAACCAATTGGCGTTTGCTTATTTTAATATGGATGCAACCCCATTAAAATCAATGGTAAGGAGCAATCCCGGTTTATTGCTGCTAAAAGATAATGTGGTGATTAAGAAATGGAGTGCTTACGGAATCCCAACATTTGATAAGGTTAAGCTATACATGGAGGGTAAAGTTGGCCCAAGAGGGATAAGAAAATAATCACCTCAATAATACATATATTTCTTGAAGCATCTTTATATTACCGGTTTTATGGGTGTTGGTAAAACCACATTTGGTAAGCAAGTAGCATCGCATTTGCAATTGCCTTTTATGGATACTGACATTCTGGTAGAGCAATATTGCGGAAAACTATAGGGGATATTTTTAGAGAGGATGGAGAAGCCTATTTTAGAACAATAGAGGCTAAAGTAATTAGAGAAGTATCCAACACAAAACCCGCAGTTGTTGCAGTAGGCGGTGGGTTGCCTTGTTATCATCAAAATATAGATTACATGAATGAATGCGGGTTTACGGTGTATTTGCAAGCCACCACTTCATTTATTTATAATAGACTTATGCAGGCGAAAACCCCCAGGCCATTGCTCCAGGGCCTTAATCAGCTTCAAATTAAAGCCTTTATAGAGCAAAAGTTGGAAGCCCGAAAGGGCTTTTATTTGCAATGTAATATGGTGGTTGATGTGCCATCAAAAGAGCCCAAAATGCTAGTAAATAAGGTCGTTCTAGCTTATCAAAAAGCAATTTATAAATAAGGTAA
>RDYC01000166.1 GCA_004293295.1 Bacteroidota bacterium | reverse complement strand
ATTGGCTTTGGTGTTTCAATTAATTACAAAGAAAACTATGGTGGATTTTAAGGACTTGCCAGATTAATTCCAATTTGAAAGTTAACCGCTTTTGTCAACATATTTTCTATGTAATTGGGTTTATCTGATTAATCTGAAAATATCTCTCCGCTCTCGCAGACCTGCGGTCTGTGAGCTAACAACATGTTTGCTAAAGCACTACCCCTGCTTTTTTGTTGATGTAGTATAGAAAATTGTACTAAATAAGCATATTTTTTTCTGTTTTTATTCTTATATTGATAATAAATGTTAAAATAAGTAGATTTAAATCTATCTATTTGTATTATATTTGTACAAATAAACAGTTTTATGCAAATTTCAAGGCTTATTCCTACTGAAAGAATAATAGAGCGATTACGCTATGAAAATCCATGGTGGGTAAATAAACAGATACCAGAAGCCTACCGCAATATGGCTAAGCGTTTGTATTTCAAATTGTTTTATCCTAATGTGAAAGAGCGTGAAGTGCGCAGGGCATTGGTGCTGATGGGCCCAAGGCGTGTGGGTAAAACAGTAATGCTGTTTCATAGTATTGATGCATTAATAAGTGAGGGTGTTAACCCACACAAAATTTTCTTTGTGGGTATTGATAATCCTATTTACGTGCAATTGGGGTTGGAAGATTTATTGGGTTTATGCAAACACTCACTAAACCTAAAGGAACTCAAAGGTTGTTATGTGTTTTTTGATGAAATTCAATACTTAAAAGATTGGGAACGCCATTTAAAAGTATTGGTAGATACATACCCCGAAACCAAATTTATTGTTTCAGGTTCTGCGGCCGCTGCCCTTAAATGGCACAGTACAGAGAGTGGTGCAGGACGATTTACAGATTTTATGTTGCCACCACTTACATTTCAAGAGTACATACATCTAAAAAAACTCAACCATTTAATGTATGATGGAACTATTGAATATGCACAAAAATCAATTGCTTATTGTTTAACTCACGATATAAAAACACTAAACCAAGAGTTTATCCATTACTTAAATTTTGGGGGATATCCAGAGGTGGTGTTGTCGGAAAAAATACAAAGTGATTTGGGCAGGTACGTAAAAAGCGATATAGTTGATAAAGTGCTTTTACGCGACTTACCTAGTTTATATGGCATAAGGGATGTTCAAGAGCTAAACCGTTTGTTTACTTATTTGGCTTACAACACAGGCAACGAGTTTTCATTTGAATCTATGGCTAAAGAAAGCGGCATACAAAAAGATACGCTGAAAAAATACTTGGCTTATTTGGAAGCAGCATTTTTAATAAAAGTACTCAATAAGGTTGATGTAAATGCTAAGCGCTTAAAACGGATTACAAGTTTTAAAGTGTATTTAACCAACCCCTCGTTGCGCACGGCTTTGTTTTCGCCAATTACCGAATCTGATGATGAGATGGGTAATATGGTTGAAACTGCAGTACTATCTCAATGGATGCATCGAGAGAAACTAGACTTAACCTATGCACGCTGGAAAGAAGGAAAGCAAGAAGGCGAGGTTGATTTGGTTTTAGTTGATGACAAAAAATACAAACCTGTTTGGGGTGTTGAAATTAAATGGAGTAACAGGTATATAGAAAAACCGCAGGAGTTAAAAAGCCTGATTCAGTTTTGCAATGCCAATTCGCTTAAAGCGGCATTGGTTACAAGCATTAACCAGTTAACCGTAAAAACTGTAAAAGACATACAACTGTCGTTTCTCCCGGCATCGGTTTATACCTACAACATTGGCAATATCACCTTAAAGCAAAAAGGTGAATAATCAACTTTCGTTAGTTGATGCTCTGTAATGAATTGAATCCGCTCTCGCAGACCTGTGGTCTGTGAGCTTAAACACCAAGTTTTCACAAGCAAAATTCAACCTTTCCACTCATGTGCATAGTCAATTCCGCTTACAGGATGTCGTTCGTGTGTTGCTTCCGTTTACACATATGCTGTGGCGGCATTGTTTTTATAGTATTGGAATTAAGATAAGAAGTACTATCTTGACCTTACAAAAAAGATTTAATCGCCCAACACTATGAAACAGCTTTTTTACCTGATTATTGCTAGCACATGTTTATTGGCTTCTTGCAAAGAGGAGAAAGACGATAATCAACCATTGCCGCAGCAACCTGTTCAAACCGATACTGTTGAAAAAATCATTGAAATTAAAACCACCTTTGGCACCATGTACATGTGGTTATACAAAGAAACGCCTTTACACCGCACCAATTTTTTAGGTTTAGCAGACACCAATTATTTTGATAATACTACATTTCACCGCATCATCAGCGGATTTATGATTCAAGGTGGAGACCCCAATTCAAAAGATGCCAATCCAAATAATGATGGACAAGGAGGGCCGGGTTATACCGTTCCTGCTGAAATTAACACGGCCAAATTAAAACATGCTCGTGGAGAAGTGGCCGCGGCTCGTTTAGGTAATGCGCAAAACCCAACCAAGGCATCCAGCGGTTCACAGTTTTACATTTGCCACTCCACTTCAGGCACACAATCCTTAAATGGGGAGTACACCGTGTTTGGTAAAATACTTAAAGGCATTGAGGTGGTTGATAGCATTGTAGTTCAGCCGAAAAACACAACCAACAATCGTCCATTAACAGATATTAAAATGGACGTGAATGTAATTCAAAAAACACGGGCACAAATCAGGGCAGAATTTAACTTTCAGCCAAATTAAAAATACCCGACCATTACAGCCGGGTATTTAATAGAAAAGGGTATTGTAAAAGTGTGTGTGAAGTCTGTTTATCGTTGTACGATATCGGCTTTGGTGGTATAAAGTAAAGCAACCAAATCATCAACCAACGCTTTGTTGTTTGCTGAGGTTACGCCATTTTGAGCCAATCCAACCCCAATATCACCAACAAATTTATCAAAATCAGCAGAGTTGGCTTTCATTCCCATGCGGTTGTATTTTGCCGGGTCATGTGCATCTTTCATGCTTCTTCCTGTGTAAGCAT
>RDYC01000165.1 GCA_004293295.1 Bacteroidota bacterium | reverse complement strand
CAACATTTGCTTGTTTTCAATAGGGCTGTCTATCAATAGTTTGCCTTGCATGTCATAAACCTGCACCTTATCAATATCAACCTTGGTGGTGAAGTTAATCGCATCCTGCACCAATGTTGGGGTAACCGAAAAATTAATGCTTAATTCTTGATTAATAGGGCTAACATCGGTAGCGATAAATGAGGCAGGAGCAAAGCGACCACACATGGACTGGCAAGTGCTAGAACCAATGATTCCAGCAGTGTATGTGCTTACATTTCCAGAAGGATCTGTGCTGGTTATTTTTGGCAGTTTGCTTAAATCAGGCGATCCACTCTCACAGGCGTTGCCAGCTATAGTGCTGTATGTTGGAACGCCTCTAACAATTTCCATTACACAACATTCCACTGTAGTACAAGGTAATAACACCAAACTTGATTGTCCGCTTATATCAACAGGCACAGGAGTACCACCGACATCACCGCTTGGTTCAACATAAATAATGGTTCCGGCAGGCCATGCTGTAGTTACTAAACTCATGCAACCAGAGCTAAATTGGTACACAGTTCCCGTTGAGTTTCCCACAGGTAACAATTGCGCAATTGCATTCTGTAAATATCCAAACCATTCCTCTTGAGTACTCGGGTCGTTGGTGTTTGAAAATATGTTACTTCTAGGTGGTGTGCCAAAAGCAGGGTCGCAAGGATAATCAGCTTGGCTTGGATTAGAAGCGGTTGGATTTGGATAATGATTAAACAAGCTAGTACTAATTAATACATTATCCACTTGGTAACGTACACGTCCCCCACACCTCACTTCTGTGTATGTTAAGGATATAACCACTGCTTGCGGATCACTGCTTGTAAATCCGGGTATTCTTTTCAATTCGCAAATGACACGTTTTACCGTATGTTGGGTGCGAACTTCTTCGCATTTGCAATTGTCAGTTTGTGCACTAGCCCACAGAGCGGCACAGGTGGTAAAAAATAAAATGAGTAATTTTTTCATGATTTGTTATTTTGTTTATTTAATATAAATTATTTGTTGACTTATGACTAATTATTATTTGTCTGCTTGAGCTTGATGAAGTTAAAGGTTTCACCTACACGAATCCCACAAAATAAAGTCGACTAGGCGCAAAGGGTTGGATATGGAAATTTAAAGGCATCAGTTTTGGCTTTGGGTTTATTGGGGGTTATTTGTATATTGTATCAGCGCAAGTAAAATATTGTTTATTTTTTATAAACAAAATGATGTTATTTTTTCTGAAATAAAAAACATGGCCACCGAAAAAGTAAATAAAGTATTGATTTTAAGGGAGATAAAATCGCATTACCAATTTAAACGTGATGTTGATTTTGCCACTTTTTTAGGCATTTCTGCCCAAACACTTAATTCTTGGTTTAAGCGTGATACATTTGATTTGGAATTATTGTACCATAAATGTACTGCCATTAGCCCTGATTTTTTATTTACAGGCCAACAACCTTTGTTGCGCCAAGCCAAAGCAGGGGCTAACCCTGAAGTTTTAGACTTGCAAACCAAGCTGATTGCCGAAATGGAAAAGAGCCGCCTATTGGAGCAAAAACTGATGACTCTTGCGCTAAAAACGCCTCACACAGAAGAAAATGCTTTGCTGTATTTTAAACAGTATTTGGAAGAATTGAATAAGGACAACCAGCCCAACCAAGAGAAAAAATGACCACTTTTAACCTATTGGGCTTATTTTAGGGTAAACACTCTTTTTTTTAGTGTAAATACCCTTTTTTTACCAACCATTACTTTTTTTTATAAAAAAGATGCAGCTTGCATACATTAATTTTATAAAAAGTAATTTTATGGCATTTAACGGAAACGAGGGTGCACCAATTGATTTGGCTTTGGCGGCACAATGGACAGCCAACTACCGCACCAACAACCCTAGTGGCATTCGTGCTCATTTTTTTGGCCGGGATATTTTAGAAAAAATATTGGCACAAGAGGGTTGCATGGGTATACGCATGTATTACGCCCTAAATGATGAAGGAGAGCAACAATTGGTGTTGGTGGGGGCTGATGCCGGAGAAAAAGACCAAACCAATGGCACAGTGGCTGATTTTTCGTCTGTGTGTCCTAATAACTGCGACCCTAATTCTGCGCTCAATAGTTAAATGGATGCGATTGTAAGGTATATTGCCATTTATTCAACTGTACCCAGTTTTGTTTATGCCGCTTACAGGTGGCCCTATTTTAAACTGGCCGCCCCTGATGCGCTGAAATGGGTAGTTGTGCTGCGTTTTGTTGGCGAAATGGTGGGTTTGCTCTCGCTTAACTTACTACCCAATAACCTACCTGTGTTTGGGGTATATGCCTTGGTGGAGTGCCTAGTAATGGTAAACCTGTTTGTGGCATTCAATGGCCAAACTTACCGCAAGCTGCTATTCATTGTAGCCGCTTCCATCGGCTTGTACTTGCTATTTCAGTTGGCAATAAAACCTACGGTTTACCCTACCACAGCCCGTTTAATACAGGTAGTTTTTATCGCTGCTTTGTTGGGGTGGCATATTGTGCGCTCGGTATTTGTTGCCAAACGTTTGCACCTACATGAGGTGTTTGCGTTGGTGGGGCTTTTTCTCTTTTATTTTACTTCAATCCTAAATGTATACGGGTTTCACCAATATACCCAACCTTTTATTAAAGTTATTTACATCCAACACTACGTGTTTAGTGCGGGAGCAAACCTATTGCTGCTATTCGCACTGTACCATTATTACCAATATTATGCTCAACAACATTGATTTTACAGAGGAGCTGAAACAGCAACTTTTAATAAACGGCTTAATTATTTTTAGCGTAACTGTTATTTTAAGCTTAATTTATGGCTATGCCTACCTTCAAGTAAAAAAGCGTTACCGCCAACGCTACGATGTGTTATTAGCGGCTTTTGAAATGGAAGCTATGGCATTTTATGAGGAAAGGAAAAAAGACAACCAAGCCAAGGCCAAACTAAGTGATGGTTTTATATTTATACTGGTTGACCTTGCCAAACTAGCCGACCAATTGCATTTGGTAAGTGAAAACGAGCAAAAAAGGTGGCGCAGTGCGTTAGAGATTGCCTATGACCACTTGGAGAAAAAAATAACTGCCATACGCGATGAGGGTGAAGAACAACAAGCACAAAAAGAATTGTTGTTGCAAAAAATAGCCACCTTAAGGGAGTTGGTGTAGGCACACAACACCACCATTCACCATAAAATGGTTACCTCACCCTAAAGCCAATGGCTATTGTTTTTTAAGTGCTACTTTTTTAAAGGGATGAGTAAAGTGCACACTTCTACTTCCAGCAGCTGAGCTATTTGGTAAAACGTTTCAATAGATGGTTGCATATCGTTGGTGCACCAGCGCGAAACCGTAGACCGATCTTTTCCCAATTGTTCTGCCAGCCATTTGGATGATTTATCTTGTTCAACAAGTACTGTTTTGATGCGGTTGTATTTTTGATTGGGCATTACACAAACTGTTTTTCGGTTCACGCAAATCTAAACAAATTTACCAATGCGTGTTACTAACAATAAGTAGATTTTAAGGAAAAATAGTATGCAAATAACGAAATTTAATTTAAATTTACCGAAAATTAAGTATCGTATTAAGCATAATAACCTATTGACTATGCCCACCCAAAAAGAGAAAGAACTATTGATTCGCCTGATTAAAGACGATTTGATTAACTACAAGCTGGTAAGCACCTTAAACGAGTTGGGGCTTCATGCTGACAGTTATTTGCTTGGGTTAAGCGATACTATTTTTAACCTCATGCATTTTCCCAATGATAAATCAGGCGATGAGGTTTATGAACATTACCTGAAACTTACCCGGGAAGTTAAACACATCAATATTGTTCAATCTCCTGAGCAATTGCATCATTTGGCCCATCAAATTTACGCAGAACTAATCGCGCTTCAATCAAAGGTAAACGCTTTACAGGCCTGATTTTTTTCTCACCCAATGGCAATAGGGTTTTACGTAAAAAAAAGGGTATATCTACTAAGCTTGTTAGTATTTACCCCATAGTGAACCAGAGTAAGTGTTTGGTTAAGTTGCTATGGTAGGTGCTGTTTATTTAATTAGTTGGTTGCGCTTTTTACCGAATTGCACAAAAAAGAGTAT
>RDYC01000164.1 GCA_004293295.1 Bacteroidota bacterium | reverse complement strand
ACATAGGGTTACTTATAACGCTTATCTCACATTTCAACACAGTATTTTCGCAAACATTAAATTGGAAATTATCGGACAGTACAAATCATATTTTGAATGCTAACGTGGGCTTAGATTATTCCGTTTCTTATGCTATTGGTTATGGGTATAAACTTAACACAAAGTTGCCAATTGTTTTAAATGCAAATTTCTCTTTACCATCGGGAGAAAACCTACTTGATGACTTTAAAACTAAAATTGGTGGTCAAATTTGCTTGGTAAACAAGTCAAATTTTGTAGGAGCAGTTTCATTATTCGGAATTTACAGAAAATATCAAACAGGGCTTGTGAGAATTCAAAACTTTGGCAGTGACATAAAGGGAACATTTGGTTATTATAAAAAAAGCTGGTTTATCGCGACCGAAATCGGCTTTGATAAAGCCATAGTAACACATTTTAAACACACTCAGAAATATAAAGACGAAATATATGCTGATGTTGTTGATGGTTGGTATGAGGCATCAACCGGGGGCAATTTTTATTATGGATTACAGGGAGGCTATTCATTTAAAAAACTAGATATGACAATTAACATCGGCAAAGTGGTCTCTCAAGATTTTAAGACTGCTCCATTCTTACCTTTTTATCTAAATCTGGGTGTTAACTATAGAATTTTCAAGTAAAGTATTAGAGCAAAAAGCGAATAACGACCAACTGATAAAACCTTCCGCTAAGGCGTTACAGAACCTGCATAAACGAAAGAAAAGGATCAGCTAAATCTGGGTAATAATTATTTGGTTTGCTGTGCTGTTTTACTCAAATTTAAGTTGCTTATTGTATTCCGCTTTAATTGTTACTTTCTTGTAAACGTGTTATTTTTTTACTATTAAATCTTCTTTTGATGCCCAGGCCGATACATCTTGTTTACTTAATGCGGTAGCCATTAACTCAGGAAATTGGTCGGGTGAGCAAGCAAATACCGGGATGCCTAAATTGCCAAACCACTTGGCATTTTCATGGTCGTAAGAGGGAGCACCTTCATTGTTTAATGCCAACAATACAATCAACTGAACTCCGGAAGCAACCAGTTCAGCGGCTCTTTTTCTCATGTCTTCTTCATTACCGCCTTCGTATAAATCCGTGATTAAAACCATCACCGTATCGTTTGGGCGCTTAACCAATTGCTGGCAATACGTTAATGCTTGATTGATATCTGTACCACCGCCCAATTGCACCCCAAATAAAAGTTCTACGGGATCTGTGAGTTCTTCGGTAAGATCAACCACACTGGTATCAAACACAACCATTTTGGTTTGTATGGCAGGTATTGACGCCATTACAGAACCAAAAATGCCTGAGTATATCACAGAAGTTCCCATCGAACCGCTTTGGTCCAAACAAAGGATAACATCTTTTAACGCACTTCTCTTTTTACCGTAACCGATTCTTACCTCAGGAATAATGGTTTTGTATTCAGGCTGATAATGTTTGAGGTTTTTTAAAATGGTGGTATGCCAGTTAATCTCGTGATGACGTGGTCTTCTATTGCGTGTGGACCTATTTAAACTACCAATGATGGCTTGTTGGGTAGGGTTCCTTAATTTTTTAATCAATTCATCAACCACTTTTTTTACCACTTGCCTTGCTGTATCTTTTGTTTTATTGGGTATAACCTTACTCAACGTCATTAAAGTGGCTACCAAATGCACATCAGGCTCCACGTTCTCCAGCATCTCTTTTTCCAACAACATGCTTGTTAAATTCAAACGTTTAAGCGCATCTTGCTGCATTACCTTTACAACACTGGAAGGGAAAAATTGGCGAATATCGCCCAGCCAACGGTTTACATTGGGCGAAGATGAACCTAGCCCTCCGCTTCTATTCGAATCATATAAGGCAGTGAGCGCATGATCCATTTGCAGGTCAAAATCAGACAGTGCTATTCCGGTTCCATCATTTTGATCACCACCTAAAATGAGTCTCCATCGTTTTAATGTTTCTTCGTTTGTTTCCATTTAATTGATGCCTAATAATAGTTTCACAATAGGAATAGCTTTCAACCCCTCCTCATGGTTGAAGGCTGTTTGTTGCACAACAATAGAGTTGCTATTTTCATTGCGTTTGGCTTTTTTGCCCAGTTTTTTTCTTTCCGGATTCGAAAATTGGGAGAACGACCTTCTTAACAGGGGAAGCACAGTTACAAATTGGTCATTGTCCAGTGCTGAAACCCAAGCATGAATCATTTCCCAAAGGATGGGGTCAAGCAATAAGATGGTACCACTTCCTCTTAAAAAACCTTCAAGCCATGCTGCAGTGGTAGCATATTCATTGGAAGGGGAAACTGAAAGAGAAAAGATGTTTAAAAGCACTGCTTCCGATAAAAATTTATGGTTGTAAATCAACCGTGTTGAATATCCGGCTAAGAGCGCAGCAGTGTTTTTGTTTTCTACAATATGAATTAAAGTGTTACGCCAGTTTAACAACTGTTCTTCTTGTTGTAATGTTAAAATGGCATCATCGAATTTTACAAATAGCTCTAATAGTTTTAATCCCGCTTCTTCATCAATTGATTGACAAGCGTAAGGTAAATTGATGCAAATGCGGGTGATGAATCCATTTACAATGTTCTCTAACATCTGGGCATCAGTCTTTCTTACATTGCCATATCGTAAAGAGGTGATGAGTGAAGGAAGTACTTCTAATAGTTGAATAACATCAGATGAAGCTGCCGCAAGTTTATTGAGTTGTTCAAGCAGTACCTGGCTGGTTTGCGCTAAATCAGCAAACAAAACCATCTCCAATAATTCACCAATTTCTTGCAATGATTTATTTGATGATAGGTGCTTGATATATTTCTCGCAAGCTTCTTCAACGGTATTTCCCCATGAACCTTTGTCAATGATGTCAATTGAAAATGAAGGATTCCAATGCAATACCCATGCCTCTTTAAAAGTGCCTTTGCCGGAAACAAATTTTTTTGTTCCCCAGTTGATGCCAAGTAAGGTAAGCCTATGAAGAAATACACTTTTTGCTAAATCTCTTTCTTC
>RDYC01000163.1 GCA_004293295.1 Bacteroidota bacterium | reverse complement strand
GTAGGCTCCCATAAGGTTTTTACCATGTGTAATGGAATAAAATGCCTTACCTGGATTAATAGTTGGCAAGCGGTCAGCATATGCCGGCACTTGAGGATATTTTCCATCAGCAACAATGGTTCCTTTACCTAACCCATCTTCACCATGGCATGGTGTACAATTGATGTTGTATAAACGTTTACCTTCTGCAAGGTGGTAAGTGTTTGCCGTTAATGGATTTTTTAATGCTGAACTGGCTTCGTAATTTTCATTACTTTTTGCCATGTTGTAAGTTGCATAGTCAAGCTGGCCTCTGGCAATGGTTCCTTTAACAGGTTCACGCATGTTTAATCCATGTTTGTTTATTGGATTGCTGCCATTTGGATTGCTTTCATCTTCAGTTGCTAACTGGGTTAAAGGCTCGTAGGCAAATGATACGTACATGTTAGGTGCGTATTCGCTACCCGGGTTATCACCACCGGCACTGCAACCAACCATTACTGAGGTTGCTGCAGCCATAGCCAAAAGGGTGTATAATGATTTTCTCATATTTCTTTAATCCTTTCTCTAACTTCTAAGGCACCGCCACTAACAAATAAGTTTGATAGGGTGCTTACATCTGTTTTACCTTCGTGAATGTTTACTGCAATAACAAAACGGTCATCAGTTACCCTAATATCTATTACATCAGTATTTCTACCCCAAAACATTCTGTTTACGATAAAAAAGCAACCCACCATACCGAAAGCGGTAAACAATATACCCAATTCAAAAGTAATAGGAATGTAGGTTGGTACGTGAAAAAACGGTTTGCCACCAATGTTAATTTGCCAATCGAAGTAGCCGGCATATATCATCAATGATAGTGCACTTACTATACCACACATGGCAAATACGAATGCTGCAATGGATAAGCGAGTGCGTTTAACACCCATTACCCGATCAAGGTTGTGTATGGCAAATGGGCTATATACATCATGAACATCATAGCCTTTTTCTCTTAGTGTTCTTGTGGTATCCAGTACCAAATCGGGATTATCATAAACCCCTAAAAGCATTTTATTATTTTCCATGTGCTGTATCTCCTGTTTCAACATGCGCATGAGCACCTCCATTGTGCGAATGGTCGTCATGTGTATGTGTTGGTATAATAGATTTTATTTCAGCCATATTAATTGTAGGTAAATAACGGCAGAATAAGAAGTATAAGGTGAAGAATAAACCAAACGAACCTAATAATATGGCGAACTCAGTTATAGTCGGGGTGTACATGGTCCAACTTGAAGGAAGGAAATCCCTGTGCAATGAAGTAACGATAATTACGAAACGTTCGAACCACATACCAATGTTTACTACTATTGACATTACAAAGATGAACCAAGGAGTTGAGCGTGCCCATTTGGTCCAGAATACTTGTGGAGCAATTAAGTTACAGGTCATCATAATCCAGTAACTCCACCAGTAAGGTCCGGTTGCACGATTGATAAATGCGTATTGTTCGTATTCAACACCTGAATAAGCGGCAACGAAAAATTCAGTAATGTAAGCCAAACCTACCATTGTACCGGTTAACATAACTACACGGCACATGGCATCTAAGTGCCCCATGGTGATATAGTCTTCTTGTTTTAATACCACGCGGCCAACAACCAATAAGGTTAACACCATTCCAAATCCTGAGAAAATTGCACCTGCAACAAAGTAAGGAGGGAAAATGGTGGTGTGCCAACCAGGTACCAATGATGTAGCAAAGTCCATAGATACAATTGAGTGAACGGACAATACCAACGGGGTAGAAATACCTGCCAAAATCAATGAAATCATCTCGTAGCGATGCCAAGTGCGTGTTGATCCGTTCCAACCCATTGAGAAGAAGTTGTAGATAAACCTACGTAAGCCTGTGGCACGATCGCGTGTGGTAGCAATATCAGGAATCAAACCTATGTACCAAAACACTAATGATACTGAGAAGTAAGTTGAAATTGCGAATACGTCCCAAACCAATGGTGAGTTAAAGTTAACCCACAAGGTACCAAACGCATTTGGCAATGGAATTGGCCAATAAGCCACCCATGGGCGACCCATATGTGAGAGGATAAATGAGGCTGCACAAATAACGGCAAATATGGTCATTGCCTCTGCAGAACGGTTAATGGACATACGCCATTTTTGGCGGAACAATAACAATACCGCTGAAATAAGTGTACCAGCGTGACCAATACCTACCCAAAACACGAAGTTGGTGATGTCAAAAGCCCAACCTACGGTTTTATTTAGTCCCCATGCTCCAATACCTTCCAGCATGGTCCATGTTGTTGCGGCAATCCAAATGGCTAAAACAATGGCAGAAACAATAAAGCCAATCCACCATGATTTGCTTGCTTTGTTTTCCATCGGACGCAGGATATCTCTTGTAACATCTGAATAGGTTTTTCCACCTGTTACTAATGCTTCTCTTATTGGTGATTCGTATGACATGTGATATATGTTATAATGACCTGTTATTTGAATTAATGTGCATGGGCGTTAGCATGTGTGGTGTCATGTTTAGCTTCTGCATGATTTCCGGTAGTAGAGTGTCCGCTATGTCCGGCAAGTGTTTCATTTACGTTGCGGATTTTTGTCATGTATGAAACCGATGGTTGTACATCATATTCTTCTAACACCACATAGCTGCGCTCATTTTTAAATAGTTTGGCTATTTCACTGTTTTTGTCATTTACATCGCCAAAAATGATTGCATCTGCAGGGCAACTTTGTTGACAAGCGGTTTTTACATCACCATCTTTTACTTTACGGTTTTCAAGTTTAGCGGCAAGTTTACCTGCTTGTATACGTTGAATACAGAAAGAACATTTTTCCATAACCCCACGTGAACGAACAGTAACGTCAGGATTGATAACCATGCGTCCCAAGTCGTTGTTCATGTAGAAATCATACTTATCATTTTCGCGGTATTTAAACCAGTTGAAACGTCTTACTTTGTATGGGCAGTTATTGGCACAATAGCGGGTTCCAACGCAACGGTTGTAAGCCATGTGGTTTAAACCCTC
>RDYC01000162.1 GCA_004293295.1 Bacteroidota bacterium | reverse complement strand
TACTACCATCAGCGTTAATATAGCCAGCCCTTGTTCCAATATAAGTGCTTGCCTGACCGCTTCTTAAAGAATAAGCAGCTTCGTTGCCCATAACTGTATTATCACTACCCAGATTAGTGTGTAATGCCGCGGCATTATATCCAACAACAGTTGTGTTAGTAGCTATTGTTGTTGCTGCTGCTGCTTGTATTCCAACATAGATGTTTGAAACATTACCTTTGTGCCATAAAACAGGGTTGTCATTTAATTTATAAGAACTTGTTGCATTATTTACATCAATATTTCCTAACCCAACATCTAAGGCATCGTTGGGTATTGTATTATTAATACCCACGTTATTATTGGTACCAAACATGTCTGTAATATTGGTTTGGCAAATGGTGTTGCCTCCAATATTTTTAGTGACATTATTTACCGGTATAGTGCCGCACAATGTTGTTCCTCCTCCACTTCCGGCAGGTACGTAAATTACATCTCCTTGCGCATTAACACTCAATACGCCCGGCCCAGGGTTAACGGCATAAGGCGTTTTGGCACTGGTTAAATGGGTAAAGCGCAGGCCACTTGCTCCATTAGTTGCAATTTGTCCTCCAAGCACATCTGACAGGTCAGATGTAATTTCTACCCTATTTGCTAAAGCAGTTGCCGTACTTAAAAAATTACCAAACTGTGTCTGACCATTGGCATTCATCCACATTTTAATGTTGTTGCCATTTTCCCAAGTAAATGCAGGCCTTTGTCTTATTGCCGTTACGGCTTGTATCCCACCAATATTATAGTCCCAGTTCATGCCAACCCGAAACCGTTGAACCGTTGAACCACCTGCAACATCTTGTGAAGTATGAATGGTAGCATGCGTTTGTAGGGCTGTTCCGGTTTGAGAGGCATCCAAGTTACCAAATAACGTAGGTAAAAAGAATCCGTTTGCAGCAGTTCCGTTTAACATTCCCATTCTACTATTCGCTACATCACTAGGGTGGGTTCCAATTAATAACTCTCCACCTGAAAATGCCGGAGTTCTTTGTTCAAGATGAAAGAAAGGAGAACCTTCGTTTAAACCAACATAACCATCTGTAAAATTACCGCTAATGTACGGTGAGGTATTATTGCCATGTTGTAGCCTAAACCAATTGGTAAATCCAGGGCTGGTTCCTTGACTTGGCATAAAAAAACTAATGGCCCTTCTTTCGAGTTGGGAATGAAAAACATCACCAGTAATGTTAGAAACACCAATTGAATAACCATCTAAAGCACCAGTACCTGTTGTGCCATTGGAAAAAGCGATACTCACCGCGCCAGTTGTACTGGTATTTTCATAAAGGTGCAACCTTGCTTGTGGAATAAAGCCAATTAAATTGTTGCCGATAGCAATACGACCATCAAGATTAGTTCCTAGCCCATTGGCAATGCTTAGTCTTTCAAAAGAATTTGTTCTGAATTTTATAGGAAAATTGGCCCTATGTTCAATATCCAGGTCTTGAAAGGTAAGTGCATCCCAACCCACATAATCTCCAAGCGCTCCAGAGTTTGATGGGACAGTAACCTGACCCTTAAGCATTGTAGTAAGTAATAGGCTACAAAATGCTGTTGTTAAAAATTTGTTTTTCATAATGGATACTATTAAATTATATACTCAACTAATGGTGGTTTCTTAATGTTACTAATTGTAACACCAAATTTAAACCTACTGCATTGATGATTTCCTACCGTTAAATAGGTTTTTTGACCAGCTAGTGAATGTTTGAATCTAAATTTGACAACTAGGCCAACTCAATTTTTAAAACACAAACCATTGTTTCCTAATCTTCTCAAACCAATTGTAATTATCATCACAACTTTTAATCAACTAGCTTTAAAAATACTATGTTCAGAAACAAGTGTTATCCTGTGTTTTTAAAAGAAATGCGACCTAATACTTTATCACTTTTTTTGTGCTGTAAGTACCGCCTTTGTTAACTACCTTAATAAAATATATGCCATTGGGGTTAGTACTTAAATCAAATTCAATTTCCTCTTTTAAAAGAATTTCCTTCTCAAATACCACTTCACCTAGCATGTTAGAAACAACTATTAATTCAGGAGTTATCAAATTATTATCAAGCATTAGGGTAAAAATACCTGTTGTAGGGTTTGGAACTACATTAAAGTTCGGATTACTTGTTTTGCTTTCCATGATGTCTTCATTCGACTGAAGTACAGGATTTTCATTCTTACTTTCCTGCTTCGTTGACTTGGTATCCTTTTCAACGGGTTGGTTACTGTTAGAAACAAAGGCTGAATTTCCATTACATGTGGGAGCAATAAATGCATTTAATGTTGAACCGTTGTTTACATTAACATCTGCTAAAAAGGCAATTTCAGTATTTGACGTAATTGTTACATCGCTACTTGTACCTTGGTTCGTGAAATTTTGTACTTCAATCCTACAATTTCGGTTAAAGTTTTGTGTATTGGTTACCGTAATATTTTTTACATCAATTGTACCCAGGTATCTAGCTCCAACCCCCACTGCAAACCATGCCTGTGTTACTTGAGCAACTTCGTCTGAATTTGCTCCAAATAGATCAATGGCTGACTGTATAGAGCCAACTCTTGCAGCAGCATAATCAGAATTTGCATTCATGTATACAGTCAAGTTTCTAAAAGTGATAGCAGTAGCTTTTGTTTTCCCTATACCTGGTACACAATATGCATCATTATTTGCATTAACACCGGTTTCTCCTTCTGCAAGAATAAAAAACCAATGATTTTGAACTTGGGCATTCGTGTGTCGGCCACCATTATCAGCAGTTGTGCAAGTTGTGGGAATCCATAAATTACTTTGAAGATAGGTATCAGGATGTCCGGTTGCATTTGGATCAGCCATATTCCTTATATTACTAGCCAAGAAACTAACATTATTGCAGGGGCCGAGTGAAAAAAAAGTATTGGTGAGTGATTCTATACCGTGAGAATAGGAGAAACTAGTGTTTGTGGAATAATTCGACTTCACATAGAATTCGGCCATTGCCCCAAGGATATCACTAAACGATTCGTTCAAAGCTGCTGGCTCCCCAATAGTATTCCAAGAAGCACCCG
>RDYC01000161.1 GCA_004293295.1 Bacteroidota bacterium | reverse complement strand
GTAATTTTAGGTAAAAAGCAGGATAGGTTAAAAGAGAGGTAATGACTTTTTACGTAACCCAATGAGTAGCAAATCAGTTTTCATTTTTATTGGGTTACGTAAAAAGTCATTACCTCTCTTTTAACCTATCCTGCTTTTTACCTAAAATTACTGAATACAACAATGAAAAGCTCTTAAATCGCTGCTAAACACTTGCTTTTTTGCTTCAACAACAGCTTTTAGCAGTTTTGATTTAAGTTGTGCAACAGTTACGGCTGTTAGGCAGTAGTTATACTTCAGCTGTCAAAGGTAGTAGCATATTTTAAATCTTCTCTTGTTATTATCAAAAATGTCTTTACATTTGTCCACAATTTTGTCAATAAAGTTGTCTAATAAAATGTCTTAAAATATGTCTAAAGAATTACAGCGGGAATACCCTAATCTGATGTTCCGCAGACACTGGGACTTGTCTGCAAAATCGCTTCTGCTTTTAGGTCAATGTGAAGCGTATGTAAAAGCAATAAACAACACTCCAATTTTGCCTCATCACTATGGTCAATTGATGAATGTAGCATTAATGAAAGGGGCACAAGCAACAACGGCAATTGAAGGCAATACACTTTCGGATGAAGAAGTCCAAAAGATAATGGATAACCAAAAGCTGCCGCCAAGTAAAGAATATCAGGCGATTGAGGTCGGAAATATCCTGACCGCTTTCAATGAGTTGTTGTCTGAAATTGTCAATGCAAACGTTGATCATTTTATTTCAATTGATTTACTTCTAAGGTTTCACAAAATGGTTGGTCAAAACCTAGGGGAGCATTTTGCGGCCATTCCAGGTCAGTTGAGAAATTCCGATGTTATAGTTGGTCGTTACCGTTGCCCTGACCACAGAGATGTCCCAATACTGTTAGAGCAACTTTGTGAATGGCTAAGAAAAGAATTTAAGTATGGTCAAATGGAGCAGTCGTTTTCGGAAGTTGTTATTCAGGCAATTGTTACTCATGTTTATATTGAATGGATACACCCATTCGGTGATGGAAATGGTCGGACTGGTCGTTTGGTTGAGTTTTACATTTTGCTAAGAGGAGGCAACCCTGATATAGCTTCTCATATTTTGTCAAACTACTACAACATGACACGAACTGCATATTATTTGCAAATTGAGAAAGCCACTGAAAACAGAAACCTGTCAAACTTTATTGAATATGCTCTGCTTGGTTTCAGGGATGGACTTGAACAAACGCTTGATGTTATTCAGAAAAGTCAATTCCAAAATACTTGGCAGAAACTGATTTACGACAAGTTTGATGCTATTCGTCAAGGTAGTCAGGATAAAGTTTTTAGACGGCAAAGAACACTTGCGTTGGAAATTCCATTTGATAAAGAATTTACAATATCACAAGTGTCAAATTTGTCCGTTCCATTAGCAAAGCAATATTCTGGTGCTGGTGTCACAGAAAAAACTGTCCAAAGAGATGTTGAGAAACTGGTTGAGTTGGAACTCGTCCGCAAGTCAGGTGTCGGTTACATTGCAAACACTGATATTTTACGCAGTATGATTGCTAAACGCAGAACACCAAGTAATGGCAGCTAACGTCAGTCTCCCGCATTGCGGGACAAGTTGTCTAAAAACTACGTTTAGCAACTCAAAAATAGGGTATTTTTAAGCGATATGGCGAAGGTTGGAAAAATCGCTGCTAAACACTTGCCTTGTTGCTCCAAAAACAGCTTTTAGCCTTTTTGATTTAAGTTGTGCAACAGTTACGTGTGTTAGCACTTCGCCCTTCTTTTCTGTCGTGTTTGTTCGTGTCATTTTTGGTCTGTTTTTGGTGCGTTGGCTTGGTGGCTCTTTTACAAAACTTGGCTTTAGAGTTGGCTTGTGTGGTTTTGCAAATGTGCCACCAAAAGCGTTGGCATATTATTCAATCATTGTCCTAAAGTAGCCGAAATCATTATTTATCACTAAACTTCTGTCTAAGTATAAGTTTGAAAGTTCACAAGTCGTTTCAGGTGTCAAAGTGCAGGAATGGCAAGCAGCTAAGTTAAGTTGTCCCACTCCTTGTCCTTCTGATTCAATACAAATAGGGTCAGAAGAACAGTCTGTTGCTCTGAATATGGCACTTTCAATAATTTTTCTCAAGTTGTCCAAGTCGTTGCATAAGTTTGAAAGTCCACCTAAATACCCATCTGTGCCGTCAAAAGCTGAAATTAAAAATCCATGCATTGTGTCACTTACAAATAGTCTTTCAGAAAGTGATGATGTGGGATAGCCACAAACATATTCTAATTCTCTCATTAGTAAATGTGAAAGTGTATGAATTAATACCTTTCTTGGCGTAAGTGTTTTAGCAATTATCTGATGAGATTTCCAATCTGCATTTTTAGCATTATTTTTTATCTTATCAGTTCTTTCAATAACGACTTGTTGTTTTTCCCATTGTTCTAACTTGTTTTTGTCTAAAACGAATAGAATTCCCTCACCATAGCTTTCTAATGCTGGTAATGTTTTTGAGTCAAAATTATTTTTTGATACAGATTGACGTTGAACAGTGTATTCGTATTCGGATTGGTCTTGTAAGATTGAATCTATGTCTATTGGTTCGTTACGAGTGAATGAAGTTTGAACTGTTGTTTTTTTCAATTTGTCAATCTTCACCAATTTTGAAAAGCCATTAATTTGGTCTGTACAGTCAATTTTTCTATATTTTATCTGTTTATTATCAGGTTGATCTTTTTCTAGGAAGTAATCATATTCAGCTTGACGATAAACATTATCTGGAATGTATTGAATGTCTCCTGATTCTAAATACTGTTGAATTAACTCTTTGTCAATTTTCTTTTGAATACTAACTAATTGAATGATTTGTTCATTGGTAAATTGAGCACTTTCAACCATATTATCAATATCAATTCTCACTTCGGATGAAAGTGGATTTTGCATTTCAGGTATAAATAAGCTACTTAATGTGTTTGCATAATAAACGCTATTACTCGTTTTGACCTTAACTGAAATACTTGGAGACATACTTATACCGCATTCTTCTTCGTGGAATTTGCCGTTAAGTTGACCAAGCCAATATTTCTTGCCATCACACTTTTTTTCAAAATTGAAAATAAA
>RDYC01000160.1 GCA_004293295.1 Bacteroidota bacterium | reverse complement strand
ATTCTATTTTTAACATCCCCCCTATTACAAATTGGCTTGTAATATGTTGATTGTTTCCAAACTGTTGTAATCTTATATTTATCAATGCTTCATCGTGTTTGCCCCTATGTTTGATAATTTGTATGCTATTGACTTCTGTGGCTGTATTTATTGGGGTATTAATTCCAAGGGTTATGTTTAATTGTAGTAGTTGATTTGACACGTGCATTTTTTATAAAAGTAAAGCAACCTAAGGAATAATTATGATTTTAAGGTCATATGCTCAAAACAATACAAGGAAGGAAGCGGCTTAAATTGGTTGTCGTAAATCAGTTGCCGGTGTGCAGGTATAAGTTCGCTATAACAGCCGTTGTTAGCTTCCTTAGATAGCTTAGCTAATAACTTACGGCTCTCTACCAATGCTTCACCATAAGTGGTTAATGCATATTGTGTAGAAGTAATTTCTAAATAAACCACATACCGTTTTTCCCATGTTGTTAATGGGGGTGAACTATGGGCGAGGCGCATATCGTGTATGAGTATGTCTCCTGCTTTCATAGGAATGCAAACTGAAGGCATTGTTTGTAGTTTGCAAATATCCAACCAACTGTTATGGCTATCCGGGATGATGGTTAGTGCACCCTCTTCTGCAGCCGAATCATGCAAGTAAATACCCAACATATAATTATGATCCCAACGTTCGGGATGTATATCGCGGTGCCAACTTACCTTGCTGCTTGCCCCCAATGTTTTGGTAACTGCAAAATCTTGAATGATGGTATATTCTTTCGAATAAATTTGCTGCAGTAATGATTGAATAATGGGGTGGGCATTCAATTTTAAAAACTCAGGGTGAGCTTGTCTACTTAAATTATCAATGCCTGAAACGTAATTATCCCCACCAACCTCTTCCCTGCATACATCATTATTAGTAACGTCAAACATTACTTGCTCAAGTGCTGTTAAAAATGCAGCTACTTCCAGTTGGCTAAAGGCACCGGTTATTATTGTATAACCATCATTAGCTAGGGCTTTATTGTTTAGTTGGTGGGTTAATTGATACTTTAAGTTGCTCGTCATTTCATTGGGGTTATTTAATTGATTGGTTATTCTTTGCCTCTATTTTTTGAACGCCAAACTAAATAACCGATGGTGAATGGTACGCATAGTATTAGTAGAATTGCGGCAAAAATCATCATGCCTTGCTCACCATCAAAATAAGTGGATAACAGTAATTGATGCATAATATAATAGGTTTGATAATCAAATATATAAAAGCTTTTTAAAAAAACCATTTAGTATAAATACTCTTTTATTATAAAATCGAGTAATCTATAATTAGAAAAACTGGCCTATATTTGGTTTTGCTTTATATGTTCAATGATGCACCGTATTGCAAACAAGAATTAACTGCTTAAACTGGCTTTTAAAACTGTGCCATACGCAAAACACATTGATTGCATTTAAAGGATTTTTTACTCATATTATTTAACCAACTTGACCATTCGCGTTTTTCAGCGCCAGCATCAATCATTCAAGGCTGTCAAACCACATTATTTGATTGCCTTTATGTTATTGTTTGGTGTGTTTGGTGCTACAGCCCAACATTATGAGTTTAAACATTTGGGTTCGCTTGATGGGTTAATTGGCAACTCTGTTTACTCCACAATTGAAGACACCTCAGGGTTTGTTTGGTTTGCGACCAACCGCACCATTTGCAGGTATGATGGCAACCAATTTACCTATTTTGGAAAAAATGAAGGTTACACCGAGGATGGTGCCTATTTTATCTATAAGGATAAAAACGCGACAATTTGGGTGATTAGTTTTAATTTCAAGTTGTTTTATTATGATGGCTCACGATTTATTGAATTTACCGCTATACCTGGTGCTTCTTGGTTATGCGAAGATGACAGTGGCTTAATACATGTTTTAACTAGAAGCGGAAGCATTCAAACTGTACAGGGTCTTAAAGTGATAAAAAGCTCTAAAACATTTCCGAAGCTATTGTTTAATGTTGTTGCATTGAGCAATAAAAAATGGCTACTATCCGGTGATAATGCTATCTATTTATCGGATGGAACCAGCATAAAACGGCTATTAGTAGAGACTTGTGCCTTATATGTTAGCCCAACTAGGTTGTATAAGTTAGCCAATGGGTCAGTTTTAATTTCCATTTGCAGCAACCTCTATATTTATAATGTCGAAACTCAAAAAGTTACATTGTTCTATTCAGAAGAGAACTTAACTACTGTTGGCTTTTTTGAAGATACTGAAAGTAAAGATATTTTTATTACAAGCAGTCATGGTGTGCTCAAGTTTTCTGGTGGGAACCTATTTGCTAAACCCATTCACATGTTAGAAGATAAGGTTATTCATGCACTTGGTAAAAGTAAGGAAGGCTTCTATTGGTTCTGTTCAAGCACTCAAGGCATATTTTATGGCAATTTTTCATCCCGCCACATTACCCCAAAAGATGGATTGCCAGCTGATGTGAAATTTATCAGGGCTTCTAAAAAAGGTGTGTTTTTTGCTTCACTAAAAGGCACTGTCGGCACATTAACCAATAACGGTGAGTATCTTATTCCTAAGGTACTTGTGCCTTCTTCCTTTACTTACATTCAAAAAGCCGTAAAACTTCTCAATGACGAGGTCCATTTTTTAAGCAGCGGGTTTAACCCTATAAAGTATAAAGGACTATCTGATAAGTACTTAAATAACAGTAGAATGTACTTCTTACATGATAACCAAGAGGTACTTCATTACTACAGAAAAGATACGGGAGGATTTACCTTTAGTACCAAAACGGACCGTATCATCAGCAATAATATCATAGATCCTGATGTATTCAGTAAACGAACTTGGATGGTTAGGTTACCAACGGCAGTATTAGGTGATTCCATGTTTATTTTTATCACCAATAATGGCTACGTTACAGCTACCAACAGAAAAAATGGTGTGTACTACAAAAAGTATAAGATGCCCGGCATTTCTTTAGCGCAAGTTATTCCAAGTCCATCGGGCCATTTAATATTTAGTACACAAACCAGAGGTATCATTATTAAAACCGGCAATACTACTCAACACATCACCACAGCCAATGGGCTTATTAGCAATTATTGCAA
>RDYC01000159.1 GCA_004293295.1 Bacteroidota bacterium | reverse complement strand
AGCAATATCTAACTTGCCATCACCATTTATATCTCCAGTAGCAATATTTGAGGGATTTGAACCAACGGTTAAATCTATACGGGTGCCAAAAGTGATGTTACTTGATGTAGATTGGTTTTCAAATACTGAAATATTTCCTGATGATTGGTTGGCCAACAAAATATCCGGTTTACCATCATTATTCAAATCACCTAAAGCTAAACCACGCGGGTTGAGTGTAGTGGAAATGGTGATAGGCGCTGCAAATGAAATGGAGCCTGAGCTACTGGTGTTTTTTAACACAGTTAATGTATTGGTTGGGTTACCATTAGCTATCACTACATCCGGTTTGTTATCTCCATCTAAATCCTGAATGGTTAATGCTACCGGTGAATTGCCTGTGGCAAAGTCTGCCCGAGTTGCCAAGGTATTGGTACTAAATGTTGCACCCAAAACAGCCAGGTTCCTAAATACAGACATGTTGTTGGTACTAAAGTTTGTAGTTACCAAATCTAACTTACCGTCTCCATCTAAATCTCCATAAGCAACTCCAGTACATGCACTGGCCGTAGTGAAATCCTGACGAGTTTGAAGCGTGATGCTTCCGACAGTTGACACATTTTTTTGGATAGATAAAACTGCCGTTGAACTGCTCACCGTTACCACATCTTTTTGTCCATCGCCATCAATATCTACTCCCAAAGTTTGAAAGGCATTCCCTGCCATGGTAATATTAAAGCTAGTTGCAAAAGAACTTGCGTTAATTCCGATAGCAGTAGCCACATTCCTAAATATGCTGTTTCGGGTGCCGCTACCATTATTAGGGATAACCACGTCATTACGACCATTCATATCTATATCAATCAACTCTATTTGTCCTGCTTGAGCAATCGAACCAAAAGAAGTGGCTGTTGTAAAATTAGCACTTGTTAAACCTGTTGATCCTGAAAATGAAGGAGTAAATATGGAACTAGACACTCCGGTAAAACCAACGATGGTTACTGATACCGGAGCCGCTTGAGCCGTTAATGGCACATTTACTACCAAAGAAGTAGTACTGGCTGAGACCACAGTAGCCCTTACCCCTCCAAAGTATACCACGTTTTCACTTGCTGTTGCACTAAAATTGGTACCAGTTAGGGTTATTGCTGCTCCTGGAGCTGCTACTAAGGGGCTAATGCCAGTTATTGCCGGAGGAGTTAATATCCTGAAAGGCCGGCTGGTTATATCAGAAGTGTAAGAAGGCAATAAAGAAACAACCCTGATGCGGTAATTTGAGCCCGATATGGTAGAGATAGGTATAGTTGCGGAGATGACACCTGAGCCGGTGCCTATAGAAGAACCGACATTAATCGGTGAGTTAAAGCTGCCGGAACTATCAGAAAGTTGTGCCGTGAAAATATTACCGGGATTAATAGGAAGTGTAACAGTAAATGGAACACTTACTAAACTGCCCGTTGCATAAATACTGCTTGCCAAATTACCCACAGAAAATATGGACATGTTATTTTTTAAGCCAACAATATTACCACTGTTTGAACAAATCAAATCATTTCGGCCATCATTATCAAAATCTGCACATAGTATGGCCGTTAATGTATTCGACAATGTCAAATCTTGCCTAGCACCAAATGAGGACGTATTTAGAATGCCTGAAGTGGAGTTATTTTGCCATACAAATATAGAGGATGAACCAGTGCCAACCAAAATAACATCCAATTTTCCGTCCCCATTCAACTCGGCTAGACGCACCTCTCTTGAAGATACTCCTGAAGGTATCGTTAAATCAAATCTTGTGTTAAAAGAAGAAGTAGAAACTACACCCGATAAACCTGCGTTCCGGAAAATAGACAAGGGGCTAGAAAAAGACTCAGATGCCACCACAACATCTTTTCTGCCATCATTATCAATATCCTCAATATCAAAAGAACGACAACTGCCCAACAACCCAATATTTACTGTGGTATTGAATGAAATACCCGAGCCTGAAGAAGTGTTTTTTAATACGCTCATTACATTGGAACCATTACAGATAGCCAACAATTCTGGCTTATTGTCATTATCAACATCTGCCACTTTTACCATCAAAGGAGAACTGCCCACAGTAAACGTTTGTGCTGGTGCAAATTGGTAATTACCTGGCCAACCGATATTTCTGTGCACGGTTATGGAATTGCTCCCACTGTTTGCAATTGCAACATCTAACTTCCCATCTCCATCTAAATCAGCTACTTCGCTACTGAAATTTGTGGTTATTGCCGAAGAAAGTGTAAATTGAGTAAACATTGAATTAGTAAATGTGGTTGTACCATTGGGAATATTGTTATAAAAAACAGCAGTACCAGTAGAGAAATTGGTACTGGTAACAACAAAGTCTTGCTTCCCGTCACCGTCTACATCCGCCACTTTAACATGATTGGGAGATGCGAAAGCAAGTACTACCGGTGAGGCGAACATGGCACCAGATGAAAACGGGCTTGAATTACCTAAGTTTCTCCAGATATAAACCTCCCACCAACCAGTCCTGCATCCCACCAAATCTAATCTTCCGTCATTATCCAAATCTACTGCTTCCATATAATCCATACCGTTTAAAGTGGATAGTGATACTGGCGTTCCAAAACTTGTGGTGTTGTTAATAGGACTTGGATTGGGAAAACTGTTAATAAATGATTGTGAAGAGGTGCCTACCAACCCATTGCGAAGAACGGATAGTTGACTTCCTGTTACCCCTAGAGGAACTGTAGCTGTTAATGAAGTGGCGGATGCACTGGTTACCGTTGCGCGTTTTGTGCCGAAACTTACTATATTATCAGTAGGATTAGTGCTGAAGTTACTACCCAACAAGGTTACTGAAGAGCCTACATTTGCACTTGTGTGTGAAATGGAGGTTACAACTGGCAATGGACCCAGAACAGGGGGTGGGGATGGGGTTCCGATGGTTATTTGATAATCCTCAATTTCACCCCAATCACTACTTTTATTCACACAAGCATCTGTGGCCACAAAAGAGCCGCTACTGTTATTCCAATTGCACCTTACACGCAACCGAGTATTCCCATTAATGGCTGACAAAGGTATAGTTATTGTTGTGCTGTATACGAATCCACTCCCCTGAATTGTGGAGGTTGAATAGATCATTTCCCCTACAT
>RDYC01000158.1 GCA_004293295.1 Bacteroidota bacterium | reverse complement strand
AAAGTTACATGATGTCGTTTCAAGCATCTGGCCCCCATAGCAATGATAGGGCATTAGAAGCTGTTATTACTGGTTATACAGAGCTTAATAAAATTGTTCAAGAAGCTGATTGGGTTAAGCCAATGGGCAAGTTTGACTTAAAAATAAAAAAGACTTGGCGTGCCATGCCGAAAGGAATCGGGCTGGTTATAGGATGCAGTACTTTCCCTATTTGGAATACTGTTCCTGGTTTATTTGCCAATTTAATTACAGGAAATGTTTCTATTGTTAAACCTCATCCAAAAGCGATTTTACCTATAGCTATTGTGATTGCAGAGTTGCAGCGCACTTTAAAGGAAAATGGGATAGATCCTTGTGTTGTGCAATTGGCTGTTGATACCTTAATTAATCCTATAACTAAGCGTTTGGCAGAACATGAGGTTATTAAGCTTATTGACTATACAGGTGGAAGCGAGTTTGGAAATTATATTGAATCTTTGAATAAAACGATATTTACAGAAAAGGCAGGAGTTAACAGCATTATCCTTGATAGTGTGGTGGATTTAAAAGCGGTTTTAGGTAACATAGCGTTTAGCGCAAGTTTATATAGTGGGCAAATGTGTACCGCCCCACAAAATATTTTTGTTCCTAGTAATGGAATAAATTCAAATGGTGAAGTAATTGGTTTTGACGATGTGGTAAAACACTTGTGCGATTCGATTACGGGGCTTGTAGATAACCCCAAAGCAGGGGCTCCGACTTTGGGAGCTATACAAGCCGATGTTACATTACAAAGAGTTAAAGGAGTTAATTTACTAGGGGGAACAGTTGTTCTTGAAAGTAGGAGCATTATAAATGAAGAATTTAAAGATGCAAGAATTGCAACTCCTGCTGTAATTGTTATTGATGAAAAGGACTATGAGTTTTACAACAAAGAGTGTTTTGGCCCTATTATTTTTGTTATAAAAACAGCATCTACTGTTTCTTCATTAGCTTGTGCGAAACGTTTAGCTCTTGAAAAGGGGGCCATTACTTGCGGTGCATATACCACGGACTCCACCACTATGACAATGATTGAAAACGAGATGAATGAAGTGTTTACTCCTGTTTCGTTTAATTTTACTGGCGCTGCGTTTATTAATTCACATGCGGCATTTAGTGATTTTCATGTTACCGGAGGAAACCCATCGGGTAACGCGAGCTTAACAACAACCGAGTTTATTGTTAGGCGTTTTGTTTGGGTAGGCAATAGGTATGTTTAATACTGCTACGCGGTTTAAATAATACTAAAAGTCTGCGCATTTGTGCAGGCTTTTAGTATTATTGTTTTACTATATGATATGAGCAATAAACTTGAACATTATAAACTTTGGGCCTTTACAACTTTTTCTTGCTTGCTTATTCCTGCATTAATAGGGAGTGAGCGAGCACCGGCATTACTTAGTATTGTAATGGGAGGACAACTGTTAAGTGTTTTTTTGCTTACTCCAACAAAGAATTTGATTTTAAACTTTGTTAGAAACAGGGCTGCATTAATATTTACTTTGGGTTATGTGTCTCTTTGGTTTAGTTTTTTTTATAGTGACGACTATGGCTATCTTTGGGAAAGGCTTCAAATCAAACTTCCTTTATTGCTGTATCCAATTGCCTGGGCCAATGTTGGTAAATTTTCTGAATCGCAATTAAAGTTGATTTTTTACACTTTGGTTGTAACCATAGTGGTTTCATGTTGTGGAATATTGATTTATTATTTTATTCATTTTGAAGAAGTAAACCAGTTATACCTGCAATCGAAAATTATGCCCGGACCAATTAACCACATTCGGTTCAGCCTTATGGCGGTTATTACTGCTTATTTAATTTACTACTTTTTAGCGACTTATCGGTGTTTTATGAATGATCGCACTGTTAAACTACTAGTAATGTCAGCTGTTTTTTTAATCATTTTCTTACACATTTATTCTGTTAGAAGCGGAATTCTTGGTTTGTATATTGTTATACTTATATGCTTAATTAATTATGTGGTAAAGAGTAAGAACTATAAAAATACTCTTTTGGCTGCTGCTTTTTTAATGTTTATCTGCCTTACTAGTTTTTTGTTTTCTCCAACATTGAGAAATAAAATACTTAATACTAAAAAAGATGTTGAAGTTTATCAAAATAATCAGGACCCAAACTACAATTCTCTTTCAACAAGAGTAGTATCTTACAAGGTTGCTTATCAAATTTTTAAAGAAAATATCTGGTGGGGATGCGGCTTAGGCGATTTAGAACAAAAGAATATCAACGAGTTTAGGACCAATTATCCAACTATCGTTACCCCAATTATTCCTCATAACCAGTTTATTTATTATTTAGCGGCTGTGGGTATTGTGGGTTGTTTTATTTTTTTACTCAGCTTCACGGCTTTTTTTTGGGTAAATCGATTTTATACTTTTGAACTTATACAAGTAAGCTATATTACGCTATTAGTTGCTTTTCAATTTGAGGCTATGATAGAGACTCAAGTAGGTGTTGCTTGCACCATTATCATCTTATTTTTGCCTTACCACTTGGCACAAACGAAAAAGTTATTGGGTACCAATAAACTCTAACTTGACTTTAAGAATCGGAGAATTGGTTTGGAGTTTAACTTGCACATCTGCACCAAGTACCAATACAAAATTTTTGTATGTTTCTTGGTTTATATTTTTTGTTACTCGAACCAAGCATTCGGTATTGTTTTCTAAATTTATTACCTTAACAATGGTTCCGATTGGTAATGAAGCATGAGCCACTTGACCGGTTTCGTCAAAAATTACCATTCCACTGTCTTTTACTTGATTTGTACTCTCTATTTTACGAATTTGTTGTGTAATTGGGAGTTGGGACTCCGCTTTATTTAGTCTTAGGTATGGTTTAACTGCAGCGTTTTCATCCACAATAAGAACTTGCCCAATTGCTATTTTATTGTTTTTGATATTATTCCATTTAATAAGTTGGGCTGTTGCCAATTTATATTTCTTAGCAATGGTATTTATTGTTTCTCCGGCAATAACTTGATGGGTAAGTGTTTTAACCACTTCTTTTGTTTGGGCATTTGCATGGGCATCATTTATTGCACCTAAGGAATCTGGTTTGGTTGGAGTACTCGTTTTACTCTGCGTTGAATCAAT
>RDYC01000157.1 GCA_004293295.1 Bacteroidota bacterium | reverse complement strand
CGGGTAATTATGACAAATGGTTCACCTACTATGTTTTGAAAGCTTTTTATTTGCTCTTCAGTTACTTTATTATATTGCATCTACAATTTTACCGCAAAGACACAAAGACGCAAAGCTATTTTTATGGATACTGGTGAATTAAATGCGATAAGCAAGCAAATATTGGAAGCATCTATTGAAGTTCATAAAAATCTTGGTACTGGGCTGTTAGAAAGTGTATACGAAGTTTGTCTTTATAAAGAATTACGTCAAAAAAACTTGTATGTTCAACGTCAGGTAGTTTTACCCGTAAAATATAAAACAGAGCTACTTGACCTAGACTTTAGGATTGACTTATTAGTTGCTGAAGAAATTATCATTGAACTAAAAGCGGTGGATATTATATTGCCGGTGCATGAAGCGCAGATAATTACTTATTTAAAATTGGCAGATAAAAGACTTGGATTCCTTATTAACTTTAATGTGACTAAATTGATAGATGGATTTAAACGGAAAGTAAATAATTTTTAATATGACTATACAAACTTGGCGTCTTAGCGCCTTTGCGGTTATTTTTTTTTATGGCACAGCGTTTAGCAGCCTTGCTCAACAACAAATCACCCTTGAAGATATTTGGAGCAAAGGGGTATTTAGTGCCAAAGGAGTACCCGGATTTAACTCTATGCAAGATGGCCGTTACTACACAGCACAGGATGACAATGAGAACATCATCAAGTATTATTTTGCCACCGGAAAAGTTGCTGATACGGTGTTGAGGCAACGTGATATTGGACTTAGCCGATTTAGTTATTCGTTTAGTAAAAACGAACAAAAAATATTGCTACAAACTGATTTTAAACAAATTTACAGGCACTCCTTTTCGGCCATGGTACATGTTTACGATATCAAATCGGGTAAACTATCACAACCTATTAAAGAAGGGGTATTATTGGCTGATTTCTCGCCTGATGGCAATAAGCTTGCCTATGTTAAAAGCAATAATTTATTTGTGTATGATTTAACTACTGATAAAGAAACGCAAATAACCACTGATGGCAAGGCAAACTCCATTATTAACGGCTCAACAGATTGGGTTTATGAAGAAGAGTTTGCCCTTTCGAAGGGGTTTTATTGGAACAACAACGGAACACGTTTAGCTTATTACCGATTTGATGAAAGCAAGGTGAAGGAGTTTAGCATGACGATGTTTGAAGATTTATACCCCGAAGAATATCGGTTTAAATATCCTAAGGCTGGCGAAGCAAACTCTGTGATACAAATTTACACCTACGATATTGCCACCAACCAAAAACAAGCCATTGATATTGGACAAGAAACAGATATTTACATTCCAAGAATCAGTTGGACCAACGATAACAATACTTTATGTGTGCAGCGATTAAATCGCCTGCAAAATAAGCTTGAGTTATTGTTTTGCGAGGCACAAACCGGAACATCTAAAGTTATTTACACTGAGGAAAACAAGGCATACATTGATGTTCCTGAAATTACGTTTTTAAGTGATGGCAAATCGTTTATTATAAACAGCGAAAAAAGTGGCTGGAACCACCTGTATCATTATGATATTTCCGGAAAATTAATCCGACAAATTACCAGCGGAAATTGGGATGTTGACCAATTTTATGGTTTGCATGAAAAGAAAAAAATGTTGTTTGTATCTACTTCTGAAATTCACTCCTCAGAACGGTATATCTACGCCATTGCATTGGATGGCAAAATCAAAAAACAACTTGTTACTAAAAAGGGCTGGAATAGTGCCACATTTAATAGTGATTTTAGTTATTTTATGCACAGCCACTCTTCTATCAACACCCCTGGTTATTACGCGGTATGCAATGCTGAAGGCAAACAACTTCGTGTGCTGGAAGATAACAAACTGCTGCAAGAGAAGTTAACCGCCCACGGGTTTGTGCAGGCTGAAATTACCAGTTATAAAAATGCCGGTGGAGATGACTTGAATGCCTTTATTATTAAACCCAACTCATTTGATACCAACAAAAAGTATCCGGTATTGATGTATGTTTACGGAGGGCCGGGCCATCAGTTGGCGGTAAACCGTTGGATGGGTGCTAATTATTTTTGGTATCAATTGTTGGCCAATAAGGGTTATATTATTGTGTGTGTTGATGGCCGCGGCACCGGATTTAAGGGCGAAAATTTTAAAAAGAGTACTTATTTACAATTGGGCAAATACGAGATTGAAGACCAAATTTTTGTAGCAAAAAACCTTGCCAAACTACCTTATGTAGATGGTAGTAGAATAGGTATTTGGGGATGGAGTTTTGGTGGATACATGGCCAGTTTGGGTATTAGCAAAGGGGCTGATGTATTTAAAACGGCCATTGCTGTAGCTCCGGTAACCAACTGGCGTTTTTATGATAACATTTACACCGAACGCTTTATGCGCACCCCACAGGAAAATGGGAAAAACTATGACGACAACTCCCCCATTAACCATGTAAGCAGCATAAAAGGAAACTATTTAATTATACATGGAACGGCTGATGACAATGTGCATTTTCAAAATGCGGTTGAAATGGTAGAAACCATGATTAATAAGGGCGTGAAGTTTGACAGCGAATATTACCCCAACAAAAACCATGGCATTGGTGGTGGAAAAACAAGGTTACACTTGTACGAACGTATGACCAGGTATATTCTTGAGAAACTCTAATGTATAAGTACCTTAAGCCCTTTATTGATTTTTTATTTGTAATTATTGTGTTACTGCTGATGCTGTTTGCAGTTTACTTTATTCAATTGGCGTTTATCAACACGAATTGAGTTTGTATAGTTCATGCATAGTTTTATATTGCAATTAATAAATAACTTAAAACAATGAGTCAAGAAACCGGACATCCAAAAGGATTATACCTATTATTCGCTACAGAAATGTGGGAGCGTTTTTGTTTTTATGGCAACCGTGGCATGCTCATGATTTTCATGACCGATATCTTGTTATTTAAAGAAGGTGACGCGAATTTAAAGTATGGCGCAATCCAAGCGTTTGTCTACGCATTTACGTTCATCGGAGGGCTTTTTGCTGACAAAATTTTAGGCTTCCAGAAATCTTTACTTTGGGGCGGCGCACTCATGATTTTAGGTAGTACTATTCTGGGAATCGATGCCGCAAATTACTTCTTTTACGGCAT
>RDYC01000156.1 GCA_004293295.1 Bacteroidota bacterium | reverse complement strand
TTTTATGTTTATTACCCAATTACTTGGAAAGAACCGGGAGCAGCTTGGTAAACATGGCTCAGGGCCTCATTGAAGCGAGTGCTCAACACGAAGGGGGATTCTATTTGTATAATTTTAACGAACTGCAAAACTGTTTGCATAAGCCATTGGCAAGCGGAAAGCAGTTTTTTTTACTGGGTGTCACCTTTGCATTACTCGATTTTGCTTCATTATATCCCCAGCTCTTGCAACAAACCATAGTAATGGAAACAGGCGGTATGAAGGGGCGTGGGCCTGAAAAAACAAGGGAAGAAATACACACGTATTTAAAGCAACAATTTCAAATCCAACAAATCCATTCAGAATATGGGATGACCGAGTTATTGTCGCAAGCTTACTCAAAAGGAGAGGGACGCTATGTTTGCCCACCATGGATGAAAGTAGTTATTACCGATATAAACGATCCGTTTACCCAATTAAAAATTGGCAAGGCAGGGTTAATTAATATTATTGACCTGGCCAATTTGCATTCATGTGCCTTCATACAAACACAGGATATTGGCAGGCTTCACCCCGATGGAACATTTGAAGTGTTGGGTCGAGTTGATTTTAGCGAGTCAAGGGGGTGCAACCTAATGTATGTTTAGGCACCGAGCGAGGTAAGCATAATGGGTATTCTATTCATAAAAATACGACAAAAATCAGTTCTCTAAAGAAGTATTAATCATGGTTTAGTAATTAACAGGTATTCTGGTTATCAAATTGTTAGGTTACAATTAACAATTGCGTTAATTTATCTTTTTTCTCCTATAGATAATCCTTATTTTTGTCCCCACTTCGCAATTGAAAAAACCTAAATATGACAACCAATTCAATAGTTGAAACTATCCTGAACAATGCAGGAGAGTCATTTCTTAATCTTACTCCTGACGAACTTGTGGCGCATGCCGTGAAGAATGGAGAGGGCGTATTAACCGATACCGGAGCACTAATGGCAGATACCGGGGAATTCACCGGCCGTTCTCCTAAAGATAAGTTTTGTGTGGTAGACGCAAAAACTGAAAATACAGTTTGGTGGGGAGAAGTAAACCAGAAATTTGATGCGGATAAGTTTGCCGCTTTATTAGATAAAGTACTAAATCACTTAAAAGGTAAAAGAATCTATGCACGTGATGCTTATGCTTGCGCTGATCCTCGTTACAAGTTAAATATCAGGGTTTTTAACGAAACCGCTTACCATAACTTGTTTTGCAACAACTTGTTTTTGCGCCCAACAACCGAAGAGTTAACCGGCTTTGCTCCTGAGTGGCTAATTATTAATGCCCCAAGTTTTAAAGCAGTTGCCTCAGTTGATGGTACCCGTCAGCATAATTTTACCATGGTTGACTTTAGCCGTAAAATTATCTTAATTGGTGGCAGCGGATACACTGGCGAAATGAAAAAAGGAATTTTCACCGTGTTAAATTATATCCTTCCTCAAGAAAGAGGCGTATTATCTATGCATTGTTCTGCCAATATTGGCAAAAATGGAGATACCGCCATTTTCTTTGGATTATCAGGAACAGGTAAAACCACCTTATCAGCCGATCCGGAGCGTAAGTTAATTGGAGATGACGAACATGGTTGGGCTGACGACAGTGTGTTTAACTTTGAGGGCGGCTGTTATGCCAAATGTGTGGATTTAACCGAAGAAAAAGAGCCACAAATTTTTAAAGCCATTAAACATGGTGCGTTATTAGAGAATACCCGCTTTATACCTGGTACAACCACGGTTGATTATGCCAATATCAGCGTAACTGAAAATACCCGCGCAGCTTATCCTTTGCACCATATTGATAATATTGCAGTGCCTTCTGTGGGTAAAGCTCCTGAAAACATTTTCTTTTTAACTGCTGATGCTTTTGGGGTGTTGCCTCCAATATCTAAACTCAGTGTTGGACAAGCCATGTATAGTTTTATTAGCGGATATACCGCTAAGGTAGCCGGCACTGAAGCTGGTGTTACTGAGCCACAAGCTACATTTTCAGCATGTTTTGGACGCGTATTTTTACCACTCCACCCGGGTAAATATGCTGAAATGTTGGGCGAAAAATTAAAAGCCAACCCAAACATTAACGTGTGGTTGATTAATACAGGTTGGACAGGTGGTGCTTATGGAACAGGTTCGCGCATGAAACTGGCTTATACCCGTGCCATGATTACAGCGGCACTAAATGGCGAGTTAAACAACGTGACTTACGAAACACATCCCGTGTTTGGTTATGCCATGCCTACCAGTTGCCCCAATGCACCTGCTGAATTGCTAAACCCACGCAATACTTGGGCTGATAAATCAGCATACGATGCGCAAGCCAATAAATTGGCAAACATGTTTGTGAAAAACTTTGAACAATATGCCGCAGGAGTGAGCAAAGAAATATTAGACGCTGCTCCAAAAGCTACACAAAACGCTTAACAATATTCCTATTAACTAAAAAAAGCGCGTGGTTTACCACGCGCTTTTTTTGGGTTATTTCCAACCCAACTTGGACTTGTTTTGCTAACAGCAGCAGCAACGATTTCTCATTATGGAGGCATTAGGGGTATTGGAGATAAATATTTAAATAATTAATTATCAGTGTTTTATCAAAAAGTACTGTTCGCAAATTCTAAAATTGACACTTTAAAAGTAGGTAGGTTACTTCAAATTATTTATTTTAGTTATGTGAATTTACAACCCAACTATGAAATACACTAGTACATTGATTATGTTGCTTTTATTAGGGTTAGCCGTAACACCTATAAAAGCCCAAACCAGCATTAACGGAGGTGGAGGTAATGCCACAGGCAGTTCAGGTAACGTATCCTATAGCATAGGCCAAACCTTTTACACTGCCCAATCCGGTGCCACAGTTAGCAGCACCCAAGGAGTGCAACAACCCTACGAAATTTCCATCACCAGCGGGTTAAAAGAAACCCTCATTAGCCTGAATCTCTCCGTTTATCCTAACCCAGCCACCGATGAACTCACCCTTAAACTAGATAAAACCAATGGTTCAGGGTGGTCATATCAGCTATTAGATGCCACGGGCAAACTGGTAAAAAGCCAACAAATTACAGGTAAAGAAGAAAAAATTATCATGGCCAATTTAGCGGCCGCTCATTACTTTTTACGGGTATTAGATGGCAACAAAGAAGTAAAAACCTTTAAAAT
>RDYC01000155.1 GCA_004293295.1 Bacteroidota bacterium | reverse complement strand
CTAAAAGAGAGGAGACCTTGGATAATTCAAATCGTGAACAAGCTGAGCTGATTAACAATATTGGTTTGTTCCCAAATCCGGCAATAGAATCAACAATAATTAATTTCGATATTCAAGAAGACTCAAGAATATCAGTTGAATTATTAGATTTTAAGGGACAGGTTTTGAAAAAACTAGCCGAAAATAAATATTACCCAACAGGTAGGTATGAAATGCTTGTGGACATTAAATCTCTTAGTCAAGGTATATATCTAATATCGCTTACAGATGAAAATGGATTTAAGAAAGTACACAAATTGATTAAGCAATAAACTATCAATAATTATGGTTAAAAAAGGTGGTGCAAAAAAATTAGGCCACCTTTTTTATAAGTTAGCCAGATTAATAATTACTAAAATTATTAGCATTATACATAAATAAAATGCACAATTTTGTAGCATTAAAAAATGCTACTCAACTGTCATACTTATTACAGCTTTTGTTATGGAACCTATTCCATTAAGGAATTGCTGAATGCGGTGTATCTTGGTGGTTACCGTACCTTTGCCTTAACGGATATTAACAATACTTCTGCCGTATTGGAAACCTTACGGTTAACAGAAGGTAAAACGGTACGTCCTGTAATCGGTATTGATTTTAGAAATGGGGTACAACAACAATATGTAGGGTTGGCGCAAACCAACTCAGGTTTTAAAGAGTTAAATGAGCACCTTACCAAACATTTACATGGGCAAATTCCCTTTGATGCCATAGCACCACCTTTTCATCAAGCATATGTAATTTATCCGATGGCTACTTATAGAGGCTGGAAGTTGCAAGAGCATGAATTTATTGGGGTATCGTTAAACGATTTAAAGCAACTGCCGTTTTCGCCCTATAAACATCAAACCCATAAATTGGTGGCTTTGCATGAGGTTAGCTTTGCGGCAAAAAAACAGTTTAACGCACACCGTTTATTACGCGCCATTGATACCAATACCTTGTTAAGCAAATTGCCTTTAACAGGCCACGCAAAGGGCAATGAAATGATGTTGCCTGAAGCTGAATTGCTGGCTGCTTACAGCAGCTACCCACATATCATTGCCAATACACAACAGCTTTTAAATACATGTAGTGTAATGTTTGAGTTTGGTAAACTAAAGGGGAAAAACAAAAAATATTACACGGATGGTATTGGCAATGATATGGCCCTGTTACGCAGCGAATGCATTAAAAATTTGGCCTACCGCTACCCACAGCCAGTAGCTTACTTGCAAGCACAAAAGCGCATGGAAAAGGAACTGGAGGTGATTCAAAAAATGAACTTTGCCTCCTACTTTTTAATCAATTGGGATATTGTAAATTATGCACGACATAAAAACTATTACCACGTGGGCAGGGGCAGTGGGGCCAACAGCATAGTGGCCTACCTTATTGGTATTACCGATGTAGACCCAATTGAGTTAGATTTATATTTTGAACGGTTTATTAATGAAAACAGAAGCAATGCACCTGATTTTGACATTGACTTTTCATGGACAGACAGGGATGATGTAACGCGCTATATTTTTGAGCGATTTGGAAAGGATGGCAAAGCAGCCCTTTTAGCAACATACAGCACTTTTCAGCATGATGCGGTAATACGTGAATTGGGTAAAGTATTTGGTTTACCGCCTGGTGAAATAGATCGGTTACAAGCTGCACATAAGTATCCGGATATTGATGCAATGGGAAAAAAGATATTGCGTTATAGTGAGCTCATCCAACAGTTTCCTAGTCACCTGAGCATACACGCCAGCGGCATACTCATTTCCGAAGAACCTATTACCACATACTCTGCTACGTTTATGCCGCCAAAGGGGTATCCAACTACACAATTCAGTATGCTGGAAGCTGAAGATGTGGGGCTATTTAAGTTTGATATTTTAAGTCAGCGCGGATTAGGAAAAATTAAAGATGCCTTACATATCATTAAAGAAAACAAGGGTGTTGATATTGATATTCATAACATCAAACAATTTACACAAGATGAAAAAGTAAAAGAATTGCTGCGTGAAGGCAAAGCCATTGGCTGTTTTTATGTAGAATCTCCCGGCATGCGCATGTTATTGGCCAAGCTACGCGCTGATGATTATTTGCGTTTGGTGGCTGCAAGTTCCATTATTCGTCCGGGTGTTTCAAAAAGTGGCATGATGCGGGCATATATTGACCGATTTAGGAATCAATCGTTACGAGAGAAAGTGAGGGCACAACTCCCCCAATTGTATGATATTTTAGCAGAAACGTATGGTGTGATGGTGTACCAAGAGGACGTGATTAAGGTGGCCCATTTGTTTGCTGATTTAACCTTGGCTGAAGCTGATTATTTGCGAAGGGGAATGAGTTGGAAATTTAAACAACGCAACGAGTTTTTTAAGGTGCGCGAAAGTTTTTTTAACAATTGCTTAAAAGTAATTTTACCAAAGGGCAATTTTATACGCACCATTTGTACACCATGTTGGCGTTGGCCATATACGCCACGGGCAAGGCGAAGGCTTCTAAATTTTTCGTCGTGTATTTTGCCTTCTTTAAAATCTCTAATTTTTTGTTCGAGATCTATAATGTCTTTTTCTACTACGGCGTTTTCTAATTCGGTTCTAAAACTATGCATAACTTTTTTAAAAAAAACCTCTTCGGCTATTGCCAAAGAGGCTTAACTAACACACTAACAAATGTTATGATTTACTCTTTAATTTAAGTTAGGGTACAAACTATACTTAAATTGATGTTACAAACATTAAAGTAAAACATTTCATTTACGTTACAAATATAATAATGTATATAGGTTTTATAGACATTATTTTTAAATAATTAAAGGCTATGATTGGGGCTGTGGCTAATATTTACTTTTTGTGTGTAAACAGAATTATTTAGAAAATGTGTAAACCTATTTCAGGACGAGTTACGAAGTTACAAAAGAATTTATGCCGACAATACTACTTTTGACTTTACGAATGAAAAAGAAATATTGTCGGCTAATCCTAGTTTAAAGGAACGAAATTGCAGCTTATATAAAAGCAAATAAAAACCAGACTAAAATTGCTAACTTATTAAGTGCTATGTTCATCGAGAGCTAAAATTGGTTAAAATATCCTATAAAAAACATAGCTTTAAATGTAGCTCTCCAATACTTTAAAGCCCTTATCACTAAACATTTCAAACTGATTTATGGTAGCAGGAAGCAATACACAATCGCCC
>RDYC01000154.1 GCA_004293295.1 Bacteroidota bacterium | reverse complement strand
CAGCAACAACAACAACAATCTATATAATTGAAATAATATTATTCTGAATAAGCGGGTTGGTAACTTGCTGATCATAAATGTTTAATCCAAATGCAGATGAAGTTGCAGCAGTAGTTCCCGCAGGATCAAGATCCCCTTCTAAATTAATGGTATTAAACATAACCGAGTCTTTTCGACTTCCTGTTAACCCAATACCCGTTAATTGGTATCCTGAGGACAGATTGCTGCGTAATGCATAAAGGTCATTGTTCGCAATTACATTGCCAGTATTATTGACTCCGGTTATTCCGGAAAGTATTATTCCAATTACATTGGCCCCTTTTTCATGAACAATATCATGAATTTTATTTCTGGTAATACGAGCCATGTTTATTGCACCAGAGGCAAAATATGGACCACCTCCGGCACTAATTCCAACTTGAGCCCAAGCAGATGATGTATGGGATAATAGGTTACCTATAAACTTAATTTCATTATTATCAATAACAATATTTTGCTCGTCTTTAACAAGAATACCGCAAGACCCTATTTGGTCTGGTCCAAATTCCGATGCACCTATCAGATTGGATTCAATTCGGTTTCTTATGTTTGTATTTGCTGTTCCACCTCCCAAGGAAAGTATGCCAACAGCAGCCTTGGTAATTTCGTTGTTGTAAAAAAGGTTACTGTCATTGTCATTTCCTCCTGTCGTTGTACTAATTGTTGAGCCACCTGAAAATACGCCATATGTAAAACTACTGCTGGTTTTTTGATCAACTCCGCAAGAGATTTTCGTATTTTGAATAACATTGTTTGACGAACCAAATCCTGCGCCAAGACTCGATATCCAAATGGAAGCGGTGTTAATTGCTGTGTTAAGGTTTTGGACAGTTAGATTCCTAGAAGATGAGTTGTTATTTGACCCATCAATCACATAATTACTAGCCGCGTTGATGCGAATAATTGAAGAAGAGGAATTTCCTGAAATTGTAGCATTAACTCCATTGTTTGGCTTAATAGTGATGGTCCAATTTGGGTTATTGCTGTAAAAACGAGGAAGTGTAATAGGAAATGTTTCGCTAGAAGAAGTGTAATCAGCGTCTAATAATAAAGTTACATTACCTTGAATTTGCCTGCCTGTTAAACTATTAACAAAACTGGTTAACGAAGTATAATTCGGGTTGGTTTTAGATGCACCTATTAAATAATTACCTGATAAGGGAATAATAAATTCGGCCAGAGAAAAGAAGCCTTGCAGAGCGGTTGATCCAATAAGGCTATGGGAAGAAGTAAGACTGCTGGCTGTGGGTGATCCAGAAATTGCTTGATATATTCCAGTCAGCGAATTTGAATAAGCTAGGCGTTGAGTAGGTATTAAACCATTTTGGGTATACCTTAAAGTGGTGCTGTCAATATTAACAGACCCCGCAATAATATTTACACTGATATATTTTGGGTTCATGGTATTAACAGAAGTTCCATCTGGGGTTCCTCCTGTGAAACCATCTTGGATTTGCATTCTTATATCAACAAATCCTCCCGCATTGGTTCTGGTATTTAATAACTGAATTAAACTGTAACCGCTACTTCCAATTGGAAATGAATAAGTGTTGGACGTTGTTAAAGAAGCTGGAAGCCGTCTAATTAGCACTCCCTTTATATAACTTGATGAGCTTCCAACTTGAACTGCAGTTTCAGCCGCATTAACAACATACAATGAAGCGGTATCTGCTGAGGTAAGAATACCGGCTGTTAAGGAAAGCGTTCCTGTGAGTATTAGATTTCCTCCCGAAAGCAATACACCATTCGAGTTATTAATCACCAAATTGGTGATGGTACGGCTTAACGGGATTTCCATTCCCGTTCTCCTTGAAGATGCTTCTTGAGCATAGGTAACTGTGTATATGCCAGTACCCAAATTAAAAATAGGCATAGTATCAAATCCAGATCCTAATACCGAGGACGTAAAACCAGATTCTCCAAATTGAATGGAAACTTGTTGATTTAATCCGTTCCCCAATCTAATCATATTACTATTAAAAAAACGAGTTGGGGAAAAGAAGTTGACATTGTAAGTTACTACGTTTTTATTAAACAATACGCCACCAAAAGTATTTCTGTTCACAAGGGAGATTATGGTGTCTGTGCCAGTTCCTGAATAGATCTGATTAGATAACGTGCTAGCAAATAACATTGTGCTTCCTGAGATTCTGCCATCAATGATCCCATTACTTCTTATGCTATCTCCAGCGAATCGTAAGGTAGAGCCTGATAGGGTTAATCGGCTTCCTTGAGGCAAAATGAGTTTTTTCATTACATTCAATTGAGCAGCAAGTGTTACCGATTTGTTGTTGATAGCGGTATCAATAATTACAGTAGGGGCATCCCCACGCAACCTAAAATCAAAATTATTAATAGTGCCGACAGCACCAATATTCAATGTTCCTCCTGTAATAGTTGCATTTCCTGTGTTAAACGGCCCCATCCAATAATCAAGAGTTGTAGTTCCAGTTGCTCGTTGTACCAGATTAAGTGTTCCCCCACTCCAATTTACAAATGAATTTGCATTGGTAAATCCAAATGAAGGTGAACCATTTATTGAGTTACCAACAGTGGCTATATTTATGTTTCCATTGGTAAAATTAAAGGTAATGGCATTGGCAGATGCAATTCCCGCAGCAGCATTCACTGTTCCTCCCTCTACTGTAAATATGGCCCCTGTACCAAAACCAAACACTTGGTTAGAAGCTTGGGAAACGTTAAAACCACCTTGGCTAATTTGAAGTAAACCATTGCATAATGGCCCTCCATTGGTTGAACTTACTGTGAAGTTAGGATTGTTGAGTATGAAACCACCATTTAATGGAATGGTGTATGATGCGGTTGTATAGATTGGATTGGCTTGAGTAAAATTACCATTAATTCGTACTACACCAGCAGTATGGGTTGAAATTAAACCCAATGTATTACCTCCCTGCACAGTGAATGGAATATTGATATCAAGTAATGGGCGATTAGTATTGGAATTACCTTTATTCACTGTAATGTTCCTAAAATCCGTAATGGTTCCATTACCCGAGATGCTTCCAGTTAAATTTCCAGCTAAATTTAACATTACTTGAGCAGTGGTGAACAGGTCAAGGATTCCATTATTTGTTAAGCTGCCTGAATTGCGAGAATTTGCTGATGTACCAATGTTTAATTGATGAGTACCAATAACACCTGATCCGGCAGTGAAACTGGCCCCGTTG
>RDYC01000153.1 GCA_004293295.1 Bacteroidota bacterium | reverse complement strand
CAGAGTTACATTGCAGTACCAGGGGAGGAAAAGGAGAAATGCTTGGTGGAGTTACTGGTATACCGCCCACTGAGATTGTAATTATTGGTGCCGGAACTGTTGGAGAATATGCGGCACGCACTGCACTTGGCTTGGGGGCAACAGTTAAAGTATTCGACCATTCCATCGAAAAGTTGCGAAAGTTGCAAAACAACCTTGGCATAAAAATATTTACTTCATTATTGCATCCCAAAATCCTAACTAAAGCGTTACAGAACGCTGATGTGGCCATTGGTTGTCTTTGGAATCCTGACGGAAACGCCCAAATTATTGTTAGCGAAGACATGGTACAAAATATGAAACCTCTTTCAGTGATTGTAGATGTTTGCATTGACCAAGGCGGTTGTTTTGAAAGCAGTGAGGTTACCAGCCATGATAAGCCCTCGTTTATTAAACATGATGTGATACACTATTGTGTGCCAAACATTAACTCAAGAGTAAGCCGTACAGCCAGTTATGCGTTAAGTAATGTGCTTACACCCTTGTTATTGGATTTGGCGCAAGCAGGGTCAATAACTGATTACCTCTGGGCCGATCCATGCGCAAGAAATGGGGTTTATATCTATAAAGGAAATCTTACAAACAAACATTTGGGGCAACGATTAAACATATACCCTAAGGACCTAGACTTACTTATTGCTGCACACGCTTAAATTTCTTCATGCGTGTTTTTATGATAAACATCTATGGCTACAATCATGGCAAAACTACCCCATACCAACGGGGCAATTTTTGTTGTTTCGCTATAATGATTCAGAAAACCATGGGTAAAATACCCTATTAAGCCCAGTGTTACGCTTACAAGCACTACTTTTACTTGGGTTGAATTGGTTTTGTAAAAAACACGAAGTGCGGTGTTTAATCCAACTATAATAATCATAATAAGGCTAACCATACCAAACAAGCCGGTTTCAGATAATGGATTTAAAAACTCGCTGTGTGAGTTGCCTTGGTTACCAAAATTGGTGCTAATAAGTGTGCGGTAACGTGCTTCTTGATAAGGGGCATAGCAAAAAACATACGTTCCCGGACCAAACCCGGTAACAGGTCTCTCCTTCCACATGTTTATTGCCGACATCCATCGGTTAATTCGCTCTATGTTTGAGGCATCGGTGCGTATGTTTGATGCTGACTGCAAATGTTTTCCGAAGCCCTCACCGGAGTCCTGCTTGTTTTTAGACAACACATATAAAATCTGATCTTGAAAGGACAAAAAGAGTATAACGCCACTAACTAGAATGATTAGTTGGGTTCTTAGTTGTAACTTAAAGGCAAGAGGTATAACCATGCCCAAAGAAACCATTATACTTAACCACGCTGCTCTGGTGTATGAATAAAAAACACCGGTAAAAAAGATACCCAATAGTAGCAATACCAGCAGCACCGTAGCAAGATTTAATTTTAGCTTTTGGCTATAAAACAGATAGGCAAAAAATAATGGGATAAAAAAAGAAACTGCTGCCGAATAAATGCCGTGAGCGCGATAGAAAGGTAAGCTGATGTGGTATGATGACTCTTGTGTGAAGCCCGATAAATAATGCATATACAAGGTATACAATATAACAAAGGTGAGTGATGCAATATTGAGCCATAAATATTTAAACACATTTGATAACTTTCTAAATAACATCACCCCTAAAAAGTAATAAACCGCAATGAACCAAAAGCGTGATAACACAAACTTGAAGCTGATATAAGGTAACTCGCTTGTAAAAATTGTAACAATATACCAACCAATATTTACCAGTATCCATAATGAAACCGGATGCCTAAAAACCCTTACATCATAGGAACCATCAATAATAAATCTCAATACAGATAAAAACATCACCACCATAACAATTGGCTCATCCGGCAGGCTAATACCAAGCCCCATTCCAATATCGTCAAACTCAATAGCCAATGGAACAATAAAACTTAAGAATAACAAAATGGTATCCAGTTTGAACAATACCAAGTAAGCAAAAACAAGCACAAGAGGTAATACGTGAAAGGTGAAATCACCCTTATACACTCCATAGGCAGTAAGCAGCATAAATATTACTCCTATGGCATAAAACCAACGTATTTTAAGTGTTTCGCTCAAACTTATTATTGTGAGAGTGTGCGTTTAATGTTTTGATAACGCTCTATTATAATAATACTGATACTACCTAATAAAAATGCGGCAATGGCTGAAAGCACTGAAATTAATGCACGTAATGGATATGCTTTATCATAATTTGGTTTGGCCACATCAACCACAAATATGTTGCTTAACTTACTATCTAAATCAAGTCTGGCTTGGTTGTACTTTTTTCTTAAATCAGTAAGTTGTTCAGCCTCAAAACGAATTTGCTCATCTATTGACACGAAATCACCTACATGTTGTCCAAGATTTTTACGTTCTTTTTCGGTGAATGAATTATTGGTTCCTTTCCCGATAAGCTCTGCTAATCCTCGCGATTGCTCTTCAATATTGTACACCCCATTATTACCTAAAACCTTTGTCATATTAGAGAGTGAATCTACTATTGCTACTTTTGCATCATACTCTTGTTTAATAATATTTAAAGCTTGTTGGGCAACTATCCGCTGGGTTTGTTTTTTTAAAGAATCAGTAGTGTACATTACGGCATTTGCAATTGCAGCCGCCAGTTCGGGGTCAGTATCCAACACCACCACTTCAACTGAGTTGTAGGATGTGCGGTTAACATTTACATATTTATCAAACTTATTGTTCAGCTTAGAAAACTTTTTAGGGTCATTAACATCAATACCATAATGTTCCATTAATTGAAATTCGTTGGCAATTCTTTCACGTAACTGGCTTGACTTTGCTAATTGTAAATATTGTTCAACATTCTCCTCATCACCATAAGCCAATACATCTTGAGCCCTTTCTTTTAGGCTGTAAAACAATGCATATGATATTGAGTTAACTGTACCCGGATAAAAAACTGCCTTTGATTTATACTCAGGTTTGATGAATAAAGTAATGACAAAGGTAACTACCGCTGCTGATATTGAGATGATTGCAAGGTGTTTTTTCCATTTAATTAAAAACTTAACAAGCTGGATAAAATTAAACTGATATTCTTGTTGCTGATTTTGCATGCTTACTAATTTGGACAAAATTAAGAAAAAATAAGTGTGCGCAAACTACTACTTAAAAGCGGCTTTGCAATAACTGTTTTAATTGCTGAATATGAAACAAACGTGCGAT
>RDYC01000152.1 GCA_004293295.1 Bacteroidota bacterium | reverse complement strand
ATCTTTACAAAGCTTGGTAGTAAATCCTTTAAGTTTAAGGTTTTCTTTTAATAATGCTCCCAAGGTGGGTTCGTCTTCAACAATGAGTATGTGTGGCTTTTCCATTTTCAAAGGTTTTACACAAATTTATTTTAAAAAGACTTGTGATATGACTGCTTCTCTATCGGCACAACAATTATTGCGTTAAAATTTTCATAATAACTCTTAAATCATTCAGTAAATATAAGCATTCGCAGCATTTAATAAAATTTTCTTAATTATAAGCCAATGGTGTAATATTGCTGTAATGAACACGTTTAGGAACCACTTGGTGCTGTTACGGCTCCCATTTTCTTTGTTATTGATGCCTATTTTTTTGTTTGCAGTAAGCCAAACCAAAAACCCTGACTTTGTAAAAACCATGCTTTTATTTTTGGTTATTCATGTGTTGGTATATCCATCGAGTAACGCCTACAATAGCTATATTGATCAAGATGAATCATCAATTGGTGGCGTGGAAAATCCTCCAAAGGCCACTAAAGATTTGTATTACATTACATTGCTGCTGGATTTTTTGGCCTTGGGTATTTGTGCGTTTATTTCAATTAATTTATCCCTGCTTATACTTGGCTATGTGCTGGTTTCTAGGGCCTACAGCAGTAAAACTATTCGGTTAAAAAAACACGCAATCACCTCATATTTGGTGGTTATGGTATTTCAAGGGGCTTATGTTTTTTTGCTTACCCAATATGGCATTGGTGCTTTTAAGCCTATTACCAATGGCTTTGCCTGGCAGGCATGTACTTTTATTATTGGTGGAATTTACCCGATTACCCAAATTTACCAACACCAATCAGATGCCAAAAATGGCGATTATACCATTAGCATGAAGGTAGGTATTAAGGGAACTTTTAAACTTAGCTTAATCATGTTTTTAATTGCGGGTTTGTTGTTGTTCCTTCATTTTTATTACACGGAAAACCTTTTACACTTCTTCTTGTTTCTATTGTTTCTATCGCCAGTTGCTGCCTACTTTAGCTGGTGGATGAAAACCACAATTAAAGCCCCGGAGTTTGCCAATTATAAATTCACCATGCTGATGAGCATCATCTCGGCCATCTGCATGAATTTGTATTTTGGCTTATTGATTTATTTAAACTTGCTACAATGAGTGTGATTGTTGGAATAGGAACTGCCAATCCCGATTATAAGCTCACCCAGGAGGAGGCTTATACATTTATGAAGGAATTTTATTCCCTTGATGAAGACGAAGGCAATCGGCTATCGGCATTGTATAAAAGAAGTGGCATTAAGCAACGCTACTCATGTGTACCCGATTACAACCAACAACTTCACCAAAAGAAATTATTTCCCCACACACCAGACTTAACGCCTTTTCCTGGCATAGAAAAAAGAATGGCTATCTATGCCGAAGAAGCACCTTTGCTAGGTGAGCAAGCGATTAACAACTTGTATGCACAACTGAATGCCTTATGGTATAAACCACAGCATATTACACATTTGATAACCGTATCGTGTACAGGCATGAGTGCTCCAGGGCTGGATTTGATGTTGCTTGAGAAACTTCAATTGGCTGCCCATACCCAACGCACATCAGTTAATTTTATGGGTTGCTACGCTGCTGTTCATGCCTTAAAAATGGCTCACCAAATTTGTACTGCACAAACCAATGCCCAAGTGCTTATCGTTTGCGTTGAACTTTGTTCTATTCATTTTCAAAATATAAAGTCAAGCGATAACATTACAGCTAATGCCATTTTTGCAGATGGTGCTGCCGCTTGTTTAATGGTGAGCGATGATTTGGCCAAACACAATGCCCCCCAATTATTGGTTAAAGGGTTTTACAGTGAGGTACATGTAGGTGGCAAAAAAGATATGGCATGGCAAATTTCATCATCTGGTTTTTTAATGACACTAAGTGCTTATATCCCTCAATTTATTGAAGCAGCCATAGCAGATTTGATAACAAGAGCCTTAAGCCATTACGGTGTTCAAAAAACAGCGATTGAACATTGGGCCATTCATCCGGGTGGCAGAAAAATTCTAGATGTTACCCTTGCCAAATTATCACTCAACCAGCATGACCTTGCTTACTCATACCAAGTGCTAAGGGATTATGGGAACATGTCGTCTCCAACCATACTTTTTGTTTTAAAAGCCATGATGGACGACCACTTGCTAAACGGAAATATTTTTGGAACAGCATTTGGACCCGGACTAACCATGGAAACTTTTTTGTTTGCTAAAACCAGTTCCAACCATGAATCCTGACTTTTCAGCACGTAGTTCTAAAAAGGAGTTGCTTGATGAACCGCATATTCCCAAACAGGATTTGTTTAGGAACTTGTTTGAGTTGAACGTCATCAATCGGATATTAGGTGGCCACGCGGTTACTTTAAAAGGACTACAAAAACTTCAGCTAAACAAACACCAAACTTATCGGATTTTAGATATCGGCTGCGGAGGTGGCGACACCCTAAAAGCTGTTGCCAATTGGGGTAGAAAAAATGGCCATCGTTTTCTGCTAACAGGGGTTGATTTAAAACCTGATTGCATTGAATATGCTACTGAATTTTGCAAGAATTATCCGGAAATCAATTTTATACTGGCCGACTACCGCGCCTTGCCTGAATTGCAACAAGAATTTGATGTAGTAATTACCTCCTTGTTTTGCCACCATTTAAGCAATGAAGAGTTATTTGGTTTATTTAGCTGGTGCAACTCGCAAGCTAAGATTGGTTTTGTTATGAATGACTTACACCGACATCCGTTGGCTTATTATAGCATTGCTATGCTTACCAAACTATTTTCTAAATCGTATTTGGTAAAAAACGATGCCAAGCTATCAGTATTACGAGGCTTTAAGCATGGCGATTTATTAAGTATACTTAACCACCTGCCCACTCATTCCAGTTTAATTACATTAAATTGGGTTTGGGCTTTCAGGTGGTTGTTGGTTTTAAAGCACCACACATGAACATGTCTAAATCCTTCCAAGTTGCAATTATTGGTGGCGGATTGGCCGGCCTCACCTTATCTATACAACTGCGTAAAGCAGGGCTAGCGGTAGTGTTATTTGAAAAAGAGAAATACCCTTTTCATAAAGTTTGTGGTGAATACATCAGCATGGAAAGTTGGGATTTTTTGGAGCGATTGGGTGTTCCCTTATCTGAAATGAATTTACCAAAAATTAACCACTTACACATTACTGCTCCTAATGGAAATAAACTTTCGCATCAACTTAGCTTAGGTGGCTTTGGAATTAGCC
>RDYC01000151.1 GCA_004293295.1 Bacteroidota bacterium | reverse complement strand
AGCAATAGCATAAAATAGCTGATTCCTCCGGCTATGCAAGCACTGGCATACACATCTTTTCTAAATACATAAGGAATTTCATTTAACAGCACGTCCCTGATGATGCCCCCAAAACAACCACTTATCGTACCGATGGCAACACACACCATTGGATGTAGCCCAAAACTTTCGGCTTTTGCAACGGATACAATGCAAAAAAATGCAAGGCCAATCGTATCAAGCCAAAACATGATATGTTGGTATTTTTTGATATGCCTACTAAAAAATAAAGAAATAAAGTAGCACACAAAAAGGGTAATAATGGTTTCAATATCTTTTAGCCAAGCAACCGGTAAACTTCCTATCATCATGTCGCGCAGGGTTCCACCACCAATGGCTGTTACAAAGGTTAGTACTAAAATGCCAAACACATCAAGTTTCTTTTGGCGTGCAGAGAGTGCTCCACTAAATGCGAAGGCCATAATGCCAAAAAGTTCTAGGGTGTTATTAAAGGTGAAAAACATATTAAATATCCAATTTGTATTGCTCTTTTAATAAACTAAACGTTAACCGATGTAATGGAGTTACACCAAATTGTTTAATTGCTTCTCTATGCGCTACTGTTGGGTAACCCATGTTTTTGTTCCAACAGTATTGCGGGTATTCTTCATGTGCATGTAGCATAAACTCATCGCGGTAAGTTTTAGCAAGTATTGATGCTGCTGCAATACTTTGGTATTTGCCATCACCTTGTATAATGCATTCATGTTTAATTTTTTTGTAGGGTATAAAACGATTCCCATCTATAAGCAGCAATTCAGGCTCATGTTTTAGTTTATCCAAAGCCAAATGCATGGCCATAAATGAAGCCTTTAAAATATTAAACTTATCAATCTCTGTATTGCTAAGCATAGCTACCCCAAAACTCAATGCTTTTTCCTCAATCTCAACGCGTAGGTTATTGCGTTGCGTTTCGTTTAGCTTTTTCGAGTCATTTAATCCTATTATCGGGCGTTCTTCATTTAAAATTACGGCAGCTGCAAAAACAGGTCCTGCCAAACAGCCTCGTCCGGCTTCATCGCAACCAGCTTCGATTTGCCCTTTTATATAAAATCGTTTTAACCCCAATGTATTAGATGCGTTGTGGTGTTGTAATCTTTGCCGTTAAACACCTGCTTCTGCATTATTTGTTGTTGCCAACTTCTCCAATTCTTTGTCCACGTAGTACATAGACTGTGGCCCTCCACCAATTAGTTTAATACGGTCAATCAAACGATTAAATTGCATTTCTTCTTCCAATTGTTCATCCACAAAAAATTTGAGAAATGCTTCTGTGGCATGGTCGTTTTCTTTACGAGCGGTTTCAATAAGCTTATAAATAGATTGGGTTACTTTATGCTCACTTTCGAGAGATTTTTGACAGGTCTCAAGTATGGACTTGAAAGTTGTTTGTGGTTTTTTTAATTCCGGAACAAGTGCATGACCACCAACCTGATTAATGTAGTTGAAAAATTTCATAAAATGTGTTTGTTCTTCACTACTTTGTTTGTGATAGAATGCAGAGGAACCTTCAAATCCGTTCGCATCACACCATGATGCTACGGATAGGTAATGATAAATTGCCGCCATTTCTAAAGTAAGGTGATTGTTTAATGCGGTTTCTACTTTTTTGGGTATTAACATAAATTGGTATTATTAACTTAATCCTTCAATTACTCCATTGTTAAATGTCATGCCATTAGCTGCTGGTTCCTTAGGTAAGCCAGGCATACGCATAATATCTCCACAAACAGCTACGATAAAACCGGCTCCGGTATTAATAACCAAATCCTGCACATGTAAAATATGACCGGTTGGTGCTCCATAAACGTCAGCATTATCAGTAAAGCTGTATTGTGTTTTAGCAATACAAACAGGCAAATTGCCTAAGTTGTTTTTCTTAATTCTGCCCAGTACCGTTTTGCATTTGCTGCTTAGTTCAATACGGTCGGCCCGGTATATTTTTTGTGCAACTTTTTCAATTTTCTGTTCAATGCTGTCTGTAATTTCATAGGCAAACTGGATTGGTTTTGAAGGGTTATTTTCTACTGTTGCCACAATTTTATTGGCCAGTTCTATAGCTCCTTCACCCCCTTTTGTAAAGGCTTCGTTAACTGCAAAAGCAGTTCCCATGTTTTCACACCATGTTTTGATATGGTCAATTTCATCTTGCACATCAAAGTGAAATTTGTTTAGCGATACTACAATACTTTGGCCAAATCCTTGTAGGTTCTCAATATGCCGTTGTAAGTTTGGCAATCCTTTTTTTACCCCATCTATGGTTGGCTTTTTGGTTTCATCGCCTTCTAAACCGCCATGCATTTTTAAAGCCTGTGTGGTAACAACCAACACCGTTGCTTTGGGCTGCAAACCAGACATGCGACACTTAATATCAAGAAATTTTTCTGCACCTAAATCACTACCAAAACCAGCTTCTGTAACCACGAATTCGGCACAACTTAATGCCATTTTTGTTGCAATAACACTGTTGCAACCATGGGCAATATTCGCAAATGGCCCGCCATGTATCATTGCCGGAGTATTTTCAGTGGTTTGAACCAAATTAGGCATAATGGCATCTTTTAGCAAAATGGTAATCGCACCGCCAACGCCTAAGTCTTTAACCGTAAATGGGGAGTTGTCGAGCTTATAGCCCAATATTATTCTTTCAATTCGCTCTTGTAAATCGTTAAAATCTTCGCTTAAACAAAGAGCTGCCATAATCTCACTCGCAGGTGTAATATCAAAGCCTGTTTCCTGTGGAATACCATTGGTGCGCCCACCCAACCCTGTAGTAACAAATCTTAAGCTTCTGTCATTAACATCAAGTACACGTTTCCAGGTGATTTGTTTTAACGCTTTATCAGAGTTAAGGTTATTATATTGGTAATTATCCAATAATGCGGCAATCGTATTATTAGCAGTTGTAATCGCATGAAAGTCTCCTGTAAAATGCAGGTTAATATCGTCAGAAGGTTCTACGGTAACATTACCACCTCCGGTTGCACCGCCTTTCATTCCAAAACAAGGCCCCAAAGACGGTTCTCGTAATGCCAGCACACTTTTTTTGCCAATGCGGTTTAGCCCCATACTTAACGCTACAGAAGTGGTGGTTTTGCCTACTCCTGCCTTGTTAGGGCTAATGGCGGTAACCAATATCAGGTGGCTCTTTTTAATTTTTTCTTCGTCGAGATAGGTGAGGGGTACTTTTGCTTTGGTACGTCCGTAGGGTATAATATCATCGGGGTTGATGCCGAGGT
>RDYC01000150.1 GCA_004293295.1 Bacteroidota bacterium | reverse complement strand
GGTGTTCCTCAGACGCCAACCTCTAGCTCTGCTGCTGGTTTCCGTACCATTCGCGCAAACTACTGCCCTGCTCCATATTCTACCGGAAAAACTGATGGTGACTTACTTTCTAGGGTACGCATTATAGGAACACCATTTGATAATAACTCTGGTACAGCACCGGTAAATCCATCATACACTTATTTTACCGGCCAACCAAATTATACTGCTACGCTTATTCAAGGCAGTATTTACCAAGTTGAGGTTACGATAGGAAGTTTCGGGGGGCAAGGTGTTGCTGCTTGGTTAGATTATAATGATGATGGTGTTTTCCAGCCTTCAGAAAGAATTGGTTTCTCTAGCGGACAAATCGCTGTTGGTTTTGGTACTGCTACCTTCCCAATTGCTTTAACTTGTGCGGCTACTCCTGGTGTGAAACGCTTAAGAGTTAGGTGTAACTATGCCATGAACGGTAACCTTATTGACCCTTGCACAGGTTACACATGGGGTGAGTGCGAAGACTATGATGTAAATATTGGTGTAAACCCAGGTGTTTATGGTTATTCAACCGCAGTACAGGTAACGGGCACAATATCTCCCGGTTCAGTAAATGCTCCTGTGTTGCGCATTCCGGTAACAGCCACAGGTTGTACCTCAATTACTACTAACAGCTTTAACTTTAATGGTACAGGTACTACTAGCATGTCAGATATACTAGCTGCTAAGATTTACAAAACTGGTAACTCAAATGTATTCAGTGCTACCAACCTAATTGGTTCTGTGTTAACCCCTGGTTCTACATTCAGCATCACAGCTGTTGATACATTATTAAATGGCTTTACTGATACCAATAATTACTGGTTAGCAGTTGATGTTGCCTCTGGAGCTACAACCTTTAATACAATAGATGCGCAAGTGCCTAGTATTGTGGTAAACAACATCAGTCAAACCCCGGCAAATACTAACCCGGCCGGTAACTTGGTGATACAACCACCTATGACTTATGTGTCATCGAACACCACCTTGCCAAGCGGTTCTCCTGCTGGACGTGGTTCTAAAAACAATGTAATGGCCAGAGTTATGGTAATAACCAGTAGTTCGGGTGCTCCAATTCCGGTAACCAGCATTGAAGCCAATACTACCGCGCTTGGAGCAGCAAATATTGATACTGCCGAAGTATGGTTTACAGGAAGTTCTCCATTCTTTACACCTACTTTCCAATTCGGTTCGGCTATTGCGAATCCAAGTGGTTTAATGACATTTACTGGTTCTCAAAACCTAAATAATGATACCAACTATTTTTGGTTAACATACGATTTAAAAGCAACCGCAACTATTGGCGATTCTGTTGATGCAGATGTTACCGGTATAATTGTAAATGCAAGCAATTATATACCAACAGTGCTTGCTGGTGCTAATAATCGCAAGATCATCGCCCCTTATTGCGAAACTAACTTGCATACTTCGGTTTGTAATGGAAACGACATCATTAACAACGTTTCAACTACTGGTGGATTAACCAACATTAGCAATCTAAACTCGGGTTGTTCACCGGCACCTACCGGTAACTATGCCTATTACGGAGCACAAACAGTTACAGCTTATGCAGGTGGGTCATTCACCATTAACTATCAATCAGGTGCAACAGCCGGAGGATTCAGGATTTACGCTGATTACAACCAAGATGGCGATTTCTCTGATGCAAATGAGGAAATTGCTTATGCTCCTTCTGCAGCCACTCTTAATACAACTTTGGTAAGTGTTCCAATTAACGCTTTGATAGGAACAACCAGGTTAAGGGTGCGTTATGCTTCATTTATTGACGTAACAGATCCTTGTTTGAATATTTTCCAAGGTGAAACAGAAGATTATAATCTAAATGTTGTTCCACTTCCTGCTCCTACTACTTATACTTGGAACCAAACCACTCCGGCAAATTTCAATACTCCATCAAACTGGACTCCAAGCCGCAGCTCGGTGTTAGGTAATGATAAGTTGTTATTTAACAGCGGAGGTTCAGTAGCCGTAACTAATTTACCGAACCAAACCATTGGTGAGTTAACTGTTGCAAACAACACTGTTGTTGAATTTACAGGTTCAACTGGTGTTATTACTACTCCTGCGCTAACCTTAACTGCCGGTACATTTAAAACCAATAATGCCCGCATTAACGTAGGCTTAGATACCAATACCTTAGGAACGATAACTGGAACAGGAACTATAGAAGGTAATATGGGACGTTTTGTAAATAGTACCTCTACCACAGTTAACTTCCCGTTATCACAGGGTACTAACAGCAGAGCTTTGGATATTAATTTTACTACTTCACCGGTTACCGGTGGATTAATTCAAGCAGGTTTCGTTCCTGGTGTTCCAACTGCTGCCGGTTTACCATTAACCGAGGGTGTTATTGTTGCAAACAAAATTGCCCGTGAAGGTATTTGGAGGCTATTATCAGGTGTTACAGGTTCTACCTATAGCATATCGGCCAACGGTGCAGGAATGGTAGGTATTACCGATTACTTAACTACCGTATTGGCTAGACGTTCGGGAACTTTTGCCAACTGGACCTTAATCGGAGTACACGCTACCACAACTGGTTCAAATGCAGCACCGGTATTCAACAGAACTGGTTTAACCTCTTTTGGTGAGTTCGCCATGATTGCCGATTCTAATGTTAACCCGTTACCGGTAAGGTGGATTGCATTTGATGCAGCTAACGTAGATGGTGATGTGAAACTTACTTGGATTACTGCTCTTGAGGTAAACAACAAAGGGTTTGAAGTAGAGCGTTCTATTGACGGTGTTAACTTTAAAAGGGTAACCTTTGTGAAGGGTGCAGGAAACAGTAACATCATCAGTAACTATTCTGCTTCTGACGACCAAGCATTTGTTAAAGCAGGTGTTGGTAAGCTATACTATAGAATTAAACAAATTGATGAGAATGGTGCAGTAAACTACACACAGGTTGTGGCAGTTGAAGAGGGTATCCGTGCTGAATTTGATGTTGTTGCTTACCCAATTCCGTTCGATGGAGAATTCAATTTGCGCATAACTTCAACCAATAATGAGCCAGCTGTAATATCAGTTTATGATGTTCAAGGTAAATTGGTTGCAAATAAGGTTGTAAATCTTGAAGAAGGTATCAACCAAGTAAGCGTTTCTGATTTGGCTGAAGCAGGTAACGGTGTATACTTTGCCCGTGTTGCCCAAACCGGAAGTGTAAAAATGATACGCTTGGTTAAAACAAACTAGTCTGAAACAATAGCACCTTTAACAGCCGCTCCAAATTTGGAGCGGCTG
>RDYC01000149.1 GCA_004293295.1 Bacteroidota bacterium | reverse complement strand
TATAAGCAGCAGCGTTGTTAGGGATTTAATACGAAATGGTGGTGATGCTACTCCATTTCTTCCGCCTGAAGTTACTTTTTAAACCTATTTAATTATGAATAATTTGTTTGATGAATGGAAAGCCAAATTTGAAGAGTTTAAACTTCAAACCAATTTAGGCAAAATGGATGCTGCCGATGCTTTTGAAAAGCAAAAAGAGCAATTGAAATCATTTATTCTAAAAGTAAAGGAACAATTAGATAGTGGCACCGGCATGGCTGAAGAACAAGTAAAAACCATGCGCAGCAAACTGGAAGAATTAAACTTGCAGTTGCACTTAGGTAAAGCCGAAACCAAAGAAGCATTTGAGGAACAGCGCAAAAAGATTGAGCCTGCATTGCATGATGTTTATGAGTACGGTAAAAAAATATACCATACCGGGTTTAACCAAGCCATGAATTTATTTGATACACAATCGGACTGGTTTAAAACCAATTTAGAAATTATGCAGTTGAAGTTTAGCCTAGCTAAAATGGATGCTAAGGACGAAGCGGACGAATTGAAAAAACAATTGGAAATAAAACTGAACGAGCTACAAGAGCACAGCCATAAGTGGCAAGAACAAGCTAAGGAGAATATGGAAGTGTGGGGCAATATGGCCAAAGAAAACATGGAACTGTTCAGAAACTGGATGCAAAATCTGAAAAAATAACCCATTCAAGGCAGGAGTTGTACCTGCCTTTTTTAGTTATTTAAACCTCCTTGTTCTATCCACTTTTTTACCCAAGCTATTCTATTGCCATTAAGTGGTCCTGCGGGTGGCATTCTTCTCAGTGGGTCGGTTTTGATTAATGACAGGTATAATAAACTCCTTTCAGGTTGAAATGCCACTACATGCTTTATCGTGCTGTCGTAATTGATTAAACTTACCTTTCCGGCCCGTGAGCCATTGCCATGGCATCCTTGAAAATTACAATTGCCCATAAACAACGGCATCACCACACGTTGAAATGAAATAAGGGTATCGTTGGCATCTTGCTTAATCAACAAAATGGAGGCTACTGTTTGATTGTTCTCTGTTAACTTAAGCATCACCAGTGTGCTATCTCTTGCAATGCTTGAAGGGGAAAAGTATACGTAATCACTCCTTAACACACCGATGTTAGGTTCCAAGTAAAAACGCCTTCCTACAAAAGCCTGATTTATTTTTACCACCAAACTGTCGTTCGTTTTTACCGCAAACAATGAAGGCCCAAGTTTCATATCTACATCCAATTGCGGCTCATGCTTGCATGCATACAACCAAACCATTAAGAATAAGCTGTAACATACATATCTATTTGCATTACGGTTGCTCATGGTTGTTGGCGTTATTGGCGTAGTTAAATTTTACATTAATACCAAGTAAGCAATTAGGGCATACACAATCATCATAATTTTGCCTGATAAACTGCCTTGCTGCGGGTGAAAGAATAATGGCTGAGCATCCACAATGGCTTATGTTTTGAGGATTGCACACAAACTCCGACTTGCAATTTTCGCACACTTTAGATTCTCCATTGCTCATTATTGTACCACTACTTTTTTATACACTATTCCATTATCAGTACTAATATGCAAATAATATACACCACTTGGTACATCAGTCAAATTACTCCAACCATTTTCTGTTCGTTCATGCATCAATTCTTCCCCTATCAAATTAATTAGCTTTACATCCAATGAAGTGTTATGCCCGGTGGTTATATGTATTTCGCCATTACGCTGCAAGGGATTAGGGTACACAACAATTTGTTCACTGCGTATTTCAGTTGTGCCCACATCATCTCTTTGGTGGATAACACCTATGGCATCCAAGTCAAAACCACTTTGTGCAAACGGAGTTGGCCAGGGGTCGTTTATTTTTGCCCCCCTGCTGTCTTTGGTAGCAAATGATTCATTTATAGAACCAACCACATCAATAATACGAACATGAGTAATCTGGTTTACATCAAGTCCGTTTACATTCGCCAAATCGCTCAAGTCAAATGGTGTGCCGTAATTAACAATATATTTCCCGGCTAGGTTATTAATTTTACTGGCATCAATTCCATCAAACGATTCCAATTGTATGGTAGTATCGTTATTGCTTATTGCAGGGAATCTAAAAAAGTTAATCCCATCGCTACTTACTTCCACAAACGCCAACTCTAGAAAAGCTGTTCCTGGCTTTAATGTCTGATCAATAAATCCATTTTCAAAAACAGCAAAATCAAAACCCGGGCCGTTCTTTATCGGTTTATTAAAAGTAACAACAGCCTGCCCTCCATCACCCAAGCTTACAATACCATTTCCAGCCATGCCGGGTATATAGGATTCATCGCCCACTTCAGCCAAACCCAACGATTTGTCGCTGATATCTTTCCATCCTCTTGTAATCGTTCCTCCTATTGCCCAATTCACAAAAACACTGCTATCTTTATGAATTGCTGTAGTTCCTGACAGGCCGGCTTGTGGCGCAAACTGCGCAAATAATACCTGCACCGAAATACCGAATACGATCATTGTGAAAACTGATTTCATTAACAACTAACATTTAAAGGGTACCCAAGGAAAAGCATTGGCAATGCAAGTGCATAACTGACAGCTAGTACTTTTGTTCCCGAAAGATTAACTTTATATATTGTTGGCAGGTCTTCTGACTTGTGTTACCAATATAAAACCTTCCCATTTTAAACAAACAGTGGCAAAACTTATATTGGGTGCATTCCTTAAAATGCTTAGCACTTACAGCAGCGGGTACTGTTACAGATTTTCACTGTATTCCCTTTTAACTGTTTAACTTGCGTTAAACAAACCGAACAAGGCAAATATATTATTCCGGTGCCATTTTCCAAGCATTTTATGATTTAAACCCACTTGTATAACTTTTGCATTATTTAACGGTATTTATGTATATTTTTGTTTTACTTTTATTTATTAAAGATGTCGAAAATAAAATTTAACAACAGCGACCCTCAATTTTTTAATACGCTAAAACAACGCGTAGACGCTTACTTTAAAGATAACAACCTGAAAGCAACAGGTAATTTCAAGCTCTATTCAAAAACATTGATATTATCGGCTACCCTCATTGCATCGTACCTTTGGTTGGTGTTCTTAACCCCAGAGTCGGCTTTGTTAAATGTTTTAGTCTGTATAGTTATGGGCGTTAATGTTGCCGCTATTGGTTTTAATGTGATGCATGATGGAGCACATGGCAGCTACTCGTCACGTAAGTGGGTAAATAGTTTTATGGGCTTTAGCTTAAATGTTTTAGGCGGAAACGTGTACTTATGGAGCCAAAAACA
>RDYC01000148.1 GCA_004293295.1 Bacteroidota bacterium | reverse complement strand
AAATTGCACCATTCGCCAATGACTGAATTGCCCAAGAAACCTTCGTGCCCTTTGTTAGAATAGCCAAAGATGACAGAGTTGCTAATTTCGCCGCCTACTTTTGAGTATTCGCCAATGGTGGTATCGCCTTTTATTTTTGTGCCCATATTGAGTACTGCCCCTTCGCAGAGCGCGAAATTTCCATGAATAACGCTTAGTTCTTGTATTTCGGTATTTTTGCCTATGTAAATCACGCCTTTTTCGGCATTGAGTATGGCAGCTTTTATTTTTGCGCCTTCTTCTATGAAAATATTTTCTTTGTTGTAGCAAATAGTATGAGGGTCGCTGATAGAGGCAGAGCTACGCCCATGTGTGATGCTTGTAAAATCTTGTTGAATTTCTTGAGCGTTGTAAAGGAAAATATCCCAAGTGTTTTGCAAATAAGTAGGGTCTTGACCGATATTTTTCCATTGTTTGATGTACTCAAGACTATTTTCTGTATGGCTACTACGCCAAGCAATGGGCATATCTTGGTAGAGAATGCCTTCGCCTAAAAGCAAGTGATTGATTTCGGGGAGCCAATCTTGATGGGGCAAAAAACAGCTATTGATAAATAAATATTGGGCGTTTTCTTGGTGGTATGGTAAGGGATATTTGGCTTGCAAGTAGGGCATTGTTTGGTAACCTACTTCGGCAATATTGAGGCTTTTTTCCAATGCTTTTACCCACTTCTCTCTGATTTTTAGTATACCTATTCTTATTTCGCAGATAGGGCGAGTGAGTGTAAAAGGTTGTAAGGACAAAAAAGCGTTGGGAGAATCGTAGAAGATGATATTCATAAAAATTTAGTTACTTCATAGGCAAACTAACTTTGGCAAAGTTACAAACTTATCTTACTTTTGCAAAGAAACTACCAAACAAAAAGGACTATGAACCCTCTTCAAATATTGATTTTAGATTTTGGCTCTCAATATACGCAATTGATTGCTAGAAGATTAAGGGAGTTAAATGTATATTCTGAGATTTATCCTTGTACCCATTTGCCTGAATTGGATGAGTCTGTAAAGGCGGTGATTTTATCGGGTAGTCCATACTCGGTAAATGATGGGTTATTGCCTGATGTTGATTTGACCAATATTAGGGGAAAATATCCATTGCTTGGTGTGTGTTACGGGGCACAATACTTAGCAAAGGTAAACGGTGGTAAAGTTACCCCTTCCAAAATAAGAGAATATGGCCGTGCGCATTTAAATACCATTCAGGATAGTGTGTTGTTTAAAGGTATTTCTCTCGGTTCTCAGGTTTGGATGAGCCACGGAGATACCATTACTAATGTACCGGAACATTTCACGGTTATTGCCGGAACTGAAGATGTGGCAGTGGCTGCTTTTAAAATAGCCGATGAGCCTACTTATGCCATTCAGTTTCATCCAGAAGTAACACATAGTACAGATGGAAAAACCATATTGCACAATTTTGTAAAGGAAATAGCAGGCTTAAGCCAAAACTGGACTCCGGTGCATTTTATTGAAAATACAACTACCGAATTACAGAGTAAGCTTGGAAACGATAAGGTGATACTAGGTTTAAGCGGAGGTGTAGATTCTTCTGTTGCTGCTGTGTTATTGCATAAAGCCATTGGCGATAACCTAACGGGCATTTTTATTGATAATGGATTGCTGAGGAAGGATGAGTTTGCACAAGTATTGGATGCCTATAAAGGAATGGGGTTGAACGTGATTGGGGTTGATGCCAAAGAACAGTTTTTAAGCCAATTGCAAGGTGTTACAGACCCGGAACAGAAACGCAAAACCATTGGTAGGGTGTTTATTGAGGTTTTTGATCAAGAAGCACAAAAACTACAAGGTGTAAAATGGCTGGCACAGGGTACCATTTATCCTGATGTGATTGAATCGGTAAGTGTTAAAGGTCCTTCAGCAACCATAAAATCGCACCATAATGTGGGTGGGTTGCCTGAAAAAATGAATTTAAAGGTGGTTGAGCCTTTGCGCATGTTGTTTAAGGACGAGGTAAGGGCGGTGGGAACCGCACTTGGTATTAGTGAAGTGATTTTAAAGCGTCACCCGTTTCCGGGTCCCGGATTATCTATTCGTATTTTAGGAGAGATTACTCCTGAAAAGGTTAGCATATTGCAAGAGGCTGATGCCATTTTTATCGGAGAATTAAAAGCACAAGGCTTATACGATAAAGTTTGGCAAGCCGGTGCCATTTTTCTGCCAGTACAAAGTGTTGGTGTAATGGGTGATGAGCGCACTTACGAGCATGTGGTGTGCTTAAGGGCTGTGTCTAGTGTTGATGGAATGACGGCTGATTGGAGCCATTTACCTCACACTTTTCTTGCAGAGGTATCAAATAAGATCATCAACAGGGTAAAGGGCATTAATCGAGTTGTGTACGATATCAGCTCAAAACCGCCTGCTACCATTGAATGGGAATAACACACACAATTTAAACTAGCACAATACCATGCGATACCTTGCCCTTCAATTACTTATACTGGCCTCATTAACCGGTTTGGCTCAAAAAAAGGCGGCTAATATTAGCGTGTTACTTCCTTTTAGCAGCAGGTACATCATGGAAAATGCCAATCATCCTAAGGCTGAATTGGGCAACCTATGCCGCGAATATTATCAGGGGATGCTTATTGCGGCCGACTCTTTTGAAAAAGCAGAAGTAAACATTAGGTTAAGTGTATTTGATACTGAAGATGATAGTTTAGTTACTGTTGGAATCACTCAGAAAACAGCCTTTAAAGAAAGTGAATTGATTATTGGGCCGGTTCGTTTAGGTGGTAATAAGGTGGTGGCAACTTTCTCAAAAAGTAATAATGTATACCATGTATCACCTTTAATGACGTTTAGCAAAACCAAGTTGGAGGATCCTTATTGGGTGTCGGCTAACCCAGATTTGCCGTCTTATGCTGGTATTTTATTTCAAGAGATTATTAAACGGGAACCAGGGGCTAAAATCACGGTAATAGCTGATAAGACAACCATGGGCAAAAACATTGGAGCAGCTTTTAAACAGTTGGCTGCAGATAAAAAAAACAACATCAAAGTGGTTGATTATGGTGCTGGTTTTTCTATAACGCCCTATACTTTGGGTAATGCCAATAACCATATCATCATTGCATCAACCAACGAACAATGCGTAACTGCCGTGCTCCGTTCAATTAAAGATACGGCTTCGGTGGCAGGATTACACACCTATGGTTTAATGCAATGGTTCGATTTTAAAAACGTTGAATATGCACTCTTGCAAAGGTGCAACGTGTTTATTGTTTCCCCATTTTTTGTTGATTACACACAAAGT
>RDYC01000147.1 GCA_004293295.1 Bacteroidota bacterium | reverse complement strand
GTTAGCTACTTTTTACCACTAAGTACACGAAGTTTGCACGAAGGGCACTATGTTAACCGTAAAGGCCGCTGAGTTGTGTTCGTTGTGATTGGCTTTAACCGCAGTGGTCGCAGAGGTTACAACGTTGTGTTCGCTGTGGCTGGTTATTTTTTACCACTAAGTACACCAAGTTTGCACGAAGGGCACTATGTTATTTAACCGCAAAGGCCGCTGAGTTGTGTGCGTTGTGATTGGCTTTAACCGCAGTGGTCGCAGAGGTTACAACGTTGTGTGCGCTGTGGTTTCGTTGTGTGCGCTGTGGTTAGCTACTTTTTACCACTAAGTACACGAAGTTTGCACGAAGGGCACTATGTTAACCGTAAAGGTCACAGCATTGTGCTCGCTGTGGTTGGCTATTTTTTACCAAAGAGGGCGCAGCGTTGTTGGCTTTTAGTCCATAAAAAAGGGAAGCCAAATTTTGACCTCCCCTTTTACGCTATTTTCTTATGTTAAATTTGTTATTGTTTCACTACCCATTTGTTAGTGGTTTTTCCGCCACTGGTAATGCGCACAAAATAAACTCCGGTGTGTATATTGTCTAATGCCAAATTGTAATTTAATGCATTAGGCTTAGCTGTAAAATAAACCTTACCCGTAACATCCATCACTTCAATTGACTCAATAAGCTCATTGCTATTAACATTCATCACATCAATAAATGGATTTGGACTTACCGCAACCTGCAGTGCAACATCTTCTCCTACTTTAATCACATTTGAATATTCAAATGCGCCATCATAATCAACTTGTTTTAAACGGTAGTAGGCATTACTTGAACCATAATCAATGTATTGGTATTTGCTTACCAAAGCAGTGGTTCCATTTCCTTTTACAAAAGCTATTTGTTCAAAGTTTTCTCCATCAATACTTCTTTCTATTTCAAATCCTGCATTGTTTAATTCAGAAGCCGTAATCCAATGGAGTGAATTGCCATATTGTGCTGCTTTGCCAATAAATGAAGTTAACTTAACCGGAACAACGTTGGTACCAGGTGTAAACGCAACTCCCCTAAATATGGTGTTGGACGCGGCAGTGGCAATAGTAACTACAGAACTGGTTGCACTGCTGTCAAAAATTCTGATAACCCTGTTTATAGTGCCCTCAGCAGTAGTTGCAACAATGGTAGGTGGTGTGGTTGTCCAATTTACAGCCAGCCCCCTTGCACCAACTGTGCTGCCTATGCCAGTTCCAAACGTATAGGCCAAACTCCAAACACTTCCGGTCCTGGTCCATTTTTGAATACCACCACCAGCAACAGGAGCCCTATCATCAGCAACATAACATACGGTAGAATCCCATTTCATAGAAAAACAATATGGTGAACCACCTGTAGAAGGAATATACAATGTTGACACCACCCCAGAATTGGTTGGCAAACCATTTCCTACCCTGTAAATACCTGTACCTCCAGAAGCGGTTGAATAATACAGTTGCCCTCCAGCAGCGGTTATAAAACGGGTATTGGCAGTTGTATTACTTACCACGGTATCTAAGTTGCTGGTAGTGCTTCCATAAACAATACCTGTATTTCCGCCACCTGCCCAAAAATTTGTACCATTGTTGGTATAAGCATATCGTATATTATTTGTCGATAAGAATGAGGCTGTTAATGTAGGTAAACTTGTAGTTCCTGCGGCATTCACAGATACAATGGTGCGGTTAACAACGGCAGATGTAGTTGCACTTACTGAACTAATGTAAGGAGCTGCTGTTCTATAAGCCCCAAATACCAAGGCATTGCCATTACCTGACAAATTCAACATTCCTTCAGAAGTTGCTGTTCCACTTAAGCAAACTGCATTAGTCGCTGCCCCTCTTGGTATAAAGGTAGTATTTACATAAGCGCCAGTAAGGGTAAACTGGTCAATAGCCAAATTTGCCCCAGTATTGGATAAGGTAGTTACACTATCACCAACCCTTAATACAGCCACATTACCTGCTGTAAACTGTGCACTAGCTTGATGTGTAATGTAAAACAATGCAATAATTAGTCTAATTTTTTTCATTTTATATTCAATAAGTTCGCAAATTTAGCCCTTCACCAATAAACTAGTGTTAACTAATTATTACCAAAGTACTTATTTTATATTTGGTTGGTTTTTCTGATTCGTGCTGCGCTATATATTAATTCACTGTGTGCAATCCTTCTCAAAAAAACATTTCAAAGATTTTTTATCTTATATTCTACAGGTGATAATTTGGGGCATGTGTGTTTTTTAAAACCCTTACTTTATAAGCCCTAAGCTAGGGTAAATAAAAAAGAGAGGCTAAATAACCTCTCCTTTTTATCTTAAATAGCTTTAAACCGCATTGATTTTCAGCTTATTATTTTTTACCTCTTTCAAAAGTGATGATTGGTAGACCATCGTTTTTAGTTTATTAACACAATTGCGGCCGCCCCAAAGGGGCGGCCGCGGTTAACTCCTAATCAAACAGTTTGATTTATCTTAAAATATAAGTCGAAGTATTGACCAACGTGCCATCAATATACACATCAATGGTATAATTTCCTGCTACCAACTCCCGCTCTTCGCTTTCATAATTTACCTTAACCTCCTGCTTTTGTCCTGTATAGTTTATTTTGTATGAAGCGGTAGCAGAAACCTCTTCACCATCGGTAGAAGCAAATGTGGCTTTACTCAAACCGGCTAAGGTTTTTCCTCCCGGTTCTTTAATCACCACATATACCATTTTATCACCGGGATCGGCAACCTTGTTATCCATTACGGTTAAGCTTACTTCTATTTTATTGGTGCGTTTCGCAAGACTGGTTTCCACGTATTTGCCGCTACCCTTCTTTTTAAATGAATTTACCTTAATGTATTCAGCTTGTAACTGTGAGGCTGTGAGTACCTTGTTCTGTAAACCACTTTTTTCCTCATTTAATTGGGTAATTGCCGCAGCTTTCTCCTCATTCTCTTTCTTTAACTGCGCATTTTCGGTTATCAACTGATCAATTTTCTCCAAATATTGGTCTTTTAACTTCCTCAATTCAGCCAGCTCTTTTTTCAACTTTTGGTTAAGCTTTGATTGGTTCTTTTCGCCCGAAATTAATTTGTTGATTTTAGCTTCTTGTGCTGCAATTTTACTGTTGGCATCATTCAATAAAGAGTCTAAGTTTGCAGAAATACCTCTGTAACTTTCTAGTTCCTTGTTGGTTTCTACCAATTCTTTCTCCAACTCACCTTGTACAGTAACCAAGGTATCAATCTTAGCTTCGCGTGTCTGCACGTCTTCTTTATTGTTTTTATACTGAAAAACGTTACCCACTAAGGATAACAAC
>RDYC01000146.1 GCA_004293295.1 Bacteroidota bacterium | reverse complement strand
ATTACATTTGGCAGTGCTTGGGTTTATAAACACAAAATGTCTGCTAACACCTTAGTTGCCAATTGCCATAAATATCCGCAAGTTGATTTTAACAAAGAACTGCTTACCGTTCAAGAAATAATAACAGCATTCAAACCATTTTTACAAGCAACACCTCACATACAAACTATTTTCACTGTAAGCCCTGTTCGCCACACCCGAGATACCTTGGTTGGAAACAATAGAAGTAAAGCAATATTGATACAAGCCGTTCATGAGCTATGCAACTTATATAAGCAATGTGATTACTTTCCTGCCTACGAAATGATTATTGATGAACTTAGAGATTATCGGTTTTATGCCAAAGACCTTGTCCATCCTAATGATATGGCGGTAGATTATGTATGGGATTGTTTTGTGAAAACTTGTTTTGATGAAGAAACAAAACAATTTGTTCAAGAAGTAAAACAATATAAACAAATGGAGGAGCATCGGTTTTTACATGATGGATTGCCTGAAAACCAGAAGTTTAAAGATGTTTTACTCGTTAAAAAAACGGAGCTTTTAAGTAAATATCCCATAACCATGAGTTTTTAGCACCCATTTTATTTTGCATATTTGCCCAGTACATGAATATTATTAAGTTTACAGATAAAGCAATTGACGCTTTGCAACAGTATAAAACTAACCTGCAAATACCGGAAAATCATTTTATCCGAATTGGTATTCGGCAAAAGAACGAAACCAACAAGCGTTTGCTCATTGGTTTTGATGAAAAAATGGAAAAAGATCAGCTGGCAACCATACAAGGCTTACAAGTAATTTATAGTCCGGGCGAAGTTTTCTTTTTTGCTGGCATGGAAATTGATTACGTGGAAGAAGCAACACGAAAAGGGTTCACCTTTATTGAATCCAAGAAGTGAAAAAATGAAGCCACATGAAAAACATCATTGTATTGGGAATTGCCACGTTTATTGCAATTTCAAGTTTTGCCCAACAAGACTCTATTAAATCACTTAAAGGTAGGTTTGTGTTGTTTGGTTTAAGCGGAAACAATGAATTTCAGGTATTAACCAATTTTGATACCACTGGCACACCGTCCTATTCAAATTACCGCAGTCATTTTGTCTCTACAGAAATAGGGTACGGCTGGTTTTATAAAGAAAACAAATCAATTGATATTGCTTTAAGGGCCAAAGTTTCGTTTAATGAATCAGCTAATCGATTTAAAGACTGGAACAATAGCTATGGTATTGTATTGAAAAAAACAGGATTTAAACACCTTTACAACAATAAGTTGTACCTGTTTTTGTCGCAGTCTTTTTTGGCAGAATATGGAAACTCTCGGGTTTATAGAAATTTTAATAATATACCGATTAAAAATCCCACTTCAGAAACTTATGCCCTGCAATTTGGATTAATCCCTGGGCTAATGTTCAATCCGAACAATCAATTACTTTTAAGCGTTTCACTTCAAGCCTTTACAGTTAACCTAAATCGCACAAAGTTTAATAATGGGTTTTCTAAGCCAATCACACAATTTAACTACAACATATTCTCTAATTTATTACCTTCGGGCATACAATTTAAAGCCATTTGGCTACCCAAATTCATCAATAGAAATCGCTAATGCGCATACCAGACATTTTAAGTATTTCATTACAAAGTATCGCAGGTAATAAAGTTCGTGCAGTAATTACAGCGCTAATTATTTCAATTGGAATTATGGCGTTGGTGGGCATCTTAACAGCTATTGATGGAATAAAATCGGCACTAAACAACAACTTTGCCAGTATGGGGGCCAACAGTTTTAATATAAAAAACCGTGGTGCCAGTGTACAATTTGGTATGGGCGGAAAAGGCCCCAAACGCTACCGCAGCATCACCCTTTTTGAAGCCCAATCTTTTGCCAATGAGTTTAATTTTCCCGGCACTACCTCATTAAGTGTTAATGCTAGTTTTGCAAGCACAGTAAAACATGAAAGCATTAAAACAGAACCCAATATTATGGTAATGGGTGGCGACCTAAACTACTTATCAGTTTCGGGTTATACCATAGCAAATGGCCGAAATTTCACATCCAAAGAAACCTCCGCAGCGCAGAACGTAGCCATTATAGGGCAGGAAATCAAAACAAAACTGTTTAAAAAGAAAGAACCCATAGGGGAGTCTATTTTTGTGGGTGGAGCCAAATACAGGGTAATAGGAGTTTTAGAGGCTAAAGGTAGTGCAATGGGCTTTGGTGGCGACCGAATTGTAATTGTACCATTAAAAAACGCCATGCAAACCTTTGCAAAGCCTAATATGAGTTTTGTAATAACCGTAATGGTTAACGACTTAAAACAGCTTGATTTGGGAGTTGATGAAGCCACCGCCTTGTTTAGAAAGGTACGTCAATTACCTGTTTATGCTGATAATAATTTTGAAATTATAAAAAGTGATAACCTCGCACAAGAGTCAATGAATGCATTAAGTTATGTTACTTTAGCCGCTAGTGCCATAGCCTTTATTACTTTGTTGGGAGCCGCAGTGGGGTTAATGAATATTATGTTGGTGAGTGTTACTGAGCGCACACGGGAAATAGGAGTTCGCAAAGCCATTGGTGCAACAACAAGTGCTATACGCAAGCAGTTTTTATTTGAAGCAGTGCTTATCTGTCAAATAGGAGGGCTGTTAGGAATAGTATTGGGCATTGTTATCGGTAATGTTTTAAGTTTGGTTATGGGTGGGGGCTTTATTATACCTTGGCTTTGGATTGTTATGGGGCTGGTTATTTGCGTTGGTGTTGGCATAATATCCGGTTATTATCCTGCCGTTAAGGCCAGTAAATTAGACCCCATTGAAGCACTTCGTTATGAGTAAATTTGGCATTTATTACCTTATAGTGCATATTTGCTATTATTTCTAAGCATGCTCAATAATAAAAAAATAGTGGTTGTTCTGCCTGCATACAATGCTGCACAAACACTTGTTCAAACCTATAAAGAAATTCCTTTTGATATTGTTGATGATGTCATATTGGTTGATGATGCCAGTAAAGACAACACATCAGAGTTAGGCAGAGAAATCGGCATTCACCATGTTATTAAACACCAAAAAAATAAGGGATATGGTGGCAATCAAAAAACATGCTATAACAAGGCTAAGGAAATTGGTGCAGATATTGTGATTATGCTGCATCCTGATTATCAATACACTCCTATGCTTATACATGCCATGGCAGGGATTATCGCCTATGATGTTTATCCCGTTGTTTTTGGGTCAAGGATTTTAGGAATGGGGGCATTAAAGGGTGGCATGCCTTTATATAAATATGTGTTTAACCGATGCTTAACCTTGTTTCA
>RDYC01000145.1 GCA_004293295.1 Bacteroidota bacterium | reverse complement strand
CGGGTAAACATAGGTAGCTCGATACACATAACTACGCACACCCGTAAACGCTTTTAAATCAACAGTAGTGATGGCATTAGAAGCAGGAGGAAAAGAAAACACCCCTCCGTTAGGGCTAGCCCCTTGCGTAGTTGCTAAATTAATTACACCTAATCCATTACAATATGCCCTGTCCAAACCGGCATCCGTATTAGGAGTAGAATGTACCATTACCAAAGCAGAATCTACACTCACACAACCGGTGGTATCAGTAAAAGTATACCTCAATCTGTTAAAAGCGGTATTACCCACAGGAGGTTTAGGTAACAACGACACATTCAAATAAGCCGAATCATTACTCACCGATAAGGCCGCAGGCAACGAGGTAAAACTCCACACGCCAGTTCCTGATTTGTTGCTGCTAAACTTACCAACAGCTACCGTAGCAATAATACCCTCACACAACTGCTTATCCGAAGGTTTGGTAAGCACTGCCCTGTCTCTTAGTGTTACCACTACGGTATCTACAATACCACAGGCTGGTAAACCATTAAAAGCTTGCAACCTGATTTGTGTTGGACTGGAAGCAGGCGTATAAGTAAATAACGATTGGTTTGACAAACTGGTTAACCCCGAACCTTGAATCAATTGCCATTGGTAGGAACTTGCCCCCGAAGCAAATACAGGCATAGCAGAACCCGCACAAATATTGGTATCACTGCGCACCGTAACTACAGGTTTAATATTGTTGATTACCCGTACACTATCCCTGCGTACACATCCATTGGTTTGGGTGAGCAACACGGTGTATAAATTGGGTTGCGTTACTTGTATGCTAGCCGTTGAATCATTCGTACTCCATAAATAACTAGTAGAAACAGCATTAATATTGGCAGCATTTAAACTGGTCAAAGCGTTATCACATATTTGTAAAGTGTCGGGCAAGTTGGTATTGGGCAAAGGGTTCACCACAATGTTAGCCGTATCAGTTAATACACAGCCATTGTAAATACCACCAGTAACAGTGCCAGTATATCGGTAATTGGTACTTACGGTTGGGGTAACCAACAAAGTATCATTGTTAACAAAAACAGTGTTGGAGTTGTTGACGAACCAATTGTAATTACCCAATGGCAAGGTCATTAAACGAGAGTTTCCTGCACAAAGGGCAATATCAAAATTAGGGGGAAACAAGGTTTGTCCTGTAGGTGTAACCTCTATGGTATCAGTAACAAACCCACTGGTATTGGCTGGTGCTATTCGGGTGATGTTTAAACGCACCAAATACTTACCTGGCAAGGCAAAACCAATTTTAGGCAAGTTGCGAATATTACCATAAGTAGTAACATTGGTTAAGCTATAATCGTTTGGTATTCTGCTAATACGCCAGTTCACATTGGCCACATTGCTATCATTGGTATAGCTTAGGCTGTACCGTTTGCAACTGTCTGTACTGTGATTAATAGTAGCCTTAAAGCCTGTGTTGCTAATCACATCAATTAAAATCTGGCGCGATTGCAAGGAGGGGTTTGGACCACTGTTATCAGCCGCTACCAAAGTGATGCTTTGTACGCTACCCAGTTTGTCTAAAGAAGCAGCATAAGCAATTAAAATAGCGTCTTCTCTCTGGTTATTTATTGGTCGGGTAACACTGATATTGGTATCAGATACCACCCATTGTAAAAAGCGGGTTGTATCTAACTTCGTACTAAGTTCAGGCCCGGGTCCATCATCGTTATCTTTGGCTTGAACCGAAAAGCGCAACGTATCATTAGGAAATACTTGTAAGCGCTTTGGTAATGAGTTATTCCCTGAAACCAGATAAACAGGACTATTACCGACACAACGTCTCGAATAAATTTGATAATCAGGTATGGTTCTTCCGGTTATATAAGGATTACCATTAATATCCTTACTCCATTGGGTGATTTGCATGGTTATATTACCATAAATGATATTTGTTGGGTGGTTGTTTAAGGCGTTGAAGGAGATATCACCTGTTGCCGTATCTAAAATAATATAAGGGCCATTAGGCTGGGGTAAATTGGTATGAGGGGGGCTATTAGCATTTAAAGGGAAAGGAAAAGTTGGTCCAAAGGGAGAGTTGGAAGAGAGGTTTGAACCTCCAGTGCCTCTTGCTGGAATAATGGCATAACTTACGGAGTCACCATCCGGGTCATAAGTGCCTAAATTAAGTTCAGTAGATAAACTGCTGCAAACAGTTAGGGTTGGTGGGTTCTTTACTTCGGGTGAGTTGTTCTTACAAGAGCCCGAGCCTTGATTATAGAAAATATGAATAAGAGCCGAAATATAAAAGTTCTGACTGGCAGAATTAATGATGTTTAGTATATCAGCATTACGTGCATTCTCTTCCCAAATCACTTCCCAATAAGGGCAGGCATTATTAAACGTAGGGCTGCTCATGTCTAAAATACCTTTATAGAAATATTTTTCTATGGAAGGGGTGTTACTGCCCGGAGTTACATTACCTAAGTTAGTACATCCATTTTTTGGATATGGGACTATCCAGTTTTGCAAAATCTTGTTGGCATCTTCAATTTTATAGCAGGTTACAGTGAAGCTAATGGATGGCACCAGTGCAGCACAACCATTGGGGTTTAGTCCTCCACCTGAAACGGTAGCCATGGGTTTAGCCATAAGGGTTTTGGTGCAATTGGTTATGTTCGTTCCGTTACAACCTGGCATGGATACTCCATTACAATCGCGGTAAACCACCAAGGTAATCTCCCATTGCCTAAATCCAATGCATTTGTAACTTATTTCTCCTCCACTCAGATGACTGGCTTCAGCCGAAACTACGGCAATAACAAACAAACAGAACAAGGCTATTTTTTTCATGAGGTTATGATAAACCACAATAATAATAAAAAGTGCTATAACCTGTTATTAAATTATTGAGCAACTACCGCATAACCACCAGCTTGTACACACCATACTTATTACCATTACCAATTTTAACAAAGTACAAACCATTGCTTAAATTTTCGGTATTGAAGCTAACCTTTATTTTACCCTGCTCTGTTTGTATGGTTTGGGTGTGCACCAATTGTAAAGTGCCATTAAACACCTCCAGTTGTACCTGCTGTTGTGTAGCGTTACCCTCGATAAACACCTCACCAAAAGTAGGGTTAGGATAAAGCGTAAGGTTACTTAACACATTTACATCATTTAAACCCACAGTCGGTGCAACTTGTATGTTTTGTTCGCTTGTTGCTGTGCCACAAGCGTTGGAAGTAACAACTTTTACCCATGCAGCACCCGTATCTGTCCAAAGTACAATAGCCGTATTTAGTGAGTTGCTTTGCACCACACCTTTATTAGCTGACCAAATGTAAGACTGGT
>RDYC01000144.1 GCA_004293295.1 Bacteroidota bacterium | reverse complement strand
TTACCACTGTTCCCAGTTTTGTTCCCAGCAAATAACGGTTGTCGAATAATACCAAATCTGTAATGCAAGCCTCACCTTTATTACTGTAAACGTTGCGCCAGTTGTCATGCTCTTTTACAAAAAGATTGCCTAGATTGGTACCAATAAAAAGTGAACCATTAATTTCTTTCAGCATAGAGATGCTACCACTGAATTTCTGGTATTCATAGTAGCTTTGGTTAATATTTTTGCAATAGTAAATCCCTTGGTCTAAGGTGGCCACCCATGCTCCATTTTGGTTGTCAAATAAAATATCAGAAACAGTGTGGTTTAAGAAACTGTTATCAATAAACCGAAGTCTCTTATCATAACGGAACAAGCCATGAGCCGAGCCAACCCAAACGTCACCGGTTAAGGATATTTCGAAGTTTAATGGTACATACGGAAGTAGAATTTTTTCAATACTCTTATTGCTATTGTTGTTTATGCGGATTAAATAAGGGTGTTGCAAAATATAATAAGAACCATCAGACGACTGTTTCATGCTGTGTCTGTGCCAAAATCCAACGAATGGATATTGCGGAAGAGGCAATACCTGATTGGTGTTTAAATCTTTTAATTCCGGTTGATTACTTCCTCTTTTAATCGCTCCTTTAATGACAGCAATCTGATTTTTCCATTTGAGGTAAGAGGTGATTTTTTTGAGAGAACCTTGCCTAGTGATATTAGTAATTGACCCATCATCAAAGAGATAAGTAGTATCAAACGTAGATAAGTATATTTTGCGGTGACTGACAACAAGAAGGTCATATATATCGGCACGCCCTGCTATAATGAGTTGCGATAATTTTTCTAAGCCATGGATAAGGTGAGCACTATCGTTTTTGATGGTGTAAATTTTGGCCTTGGAGTTTGCCATATACATGATTCCGTTGTGGTCTTCCCTCACTGTGTAAATAACAGACTCATTGTTTGGCAGGTTGGTACAGGATGGAATAAATTTAGTCCCGTTGTGTTTCACAATCCCATTTTTAGTAAAAGCCCAAACATATCCTTTTCTGTCTTGAAACAGGTTATAAACCTCGCTTGAAGGAAGCCCTTGATAAGTGCTTAGTTGCTCAAAACGTAGTCCTTGAGCAAACAATAACTGCAAGCCACTAAGTAAAACAAAGCCGAACGATAAAGAGATTTTTGTTAGGTTTAACATGGTATACAAACCTATTAACTTTTAAGAGAAATTTTAGTAATGGTGAACAGGACTGGTCAGAAAAGTGAGTTAACGGTAGCGTATGGTTTATTATTCAGCGCGAACTTCGTATTGAATAAATATTGAAGAGCATTTCACAACCCTTTAAATTCAATTAGTATGAAAAAAATTTTAACCACCCTAACATTTACCGGAATGGCTTTGCTAGGCTTTGCACAGGACTTTTGGTCAACTAATTTAAATGAGCAAATCGGGCCGGATACGCCACGATTAGGTACATTGACAAATATTCATTTGCCATTCTACACCAACGGTATTCAGCAAATGACTTTACAGACAAACGGGGCACTTAACCTTAGGCAATTAGCAGCTCCGGGAATAAATGACAATCGAATGCTTTGGGTAGATCCTAATGGAAATCTTACAACAGTTGCCAAGGCTCCTGATGGAGGACATCCGGTATGTAGTCCTAGTGGATTACCTTGGGTTATGGGTGGAAATTATGCAGTTCCGGGTTCAATAAACAAAGATAATGTTATCGGGGTATGTGATAATTGGGATTTCATTTTAAAGGCAGGGAATAATCAATCAGTGTTCATAAAACCAAATTCTTTTATAGGAGTAGGTTTGAATAACTCTTCACCTGCGGCAACATTGGATGTAAGAAATTCGGTTTCTGGTGATCAATCTAATTTTAGAATATATGGCGATTTAGACGGAAACCTTGAATCTACAACAGATGTCAATATCAACTACGCAACTTATGGCCGATTCAATATTAATGAGGGGGCGGCTGGTAATGCTACAAATAGATTTACCGTTAGAAATGGTAGGGTGGGTGTAAACGTTTTTTGGCCATCAAGTACCTTGGATGTAAGAGATCAGACTTTGGCTGAAGCACGTGTAATAACAACAACGGCAAATCATGCAAGGATATTTGTGCAAAATTCTTTGCAAGCCTATGCGTTCAGTATAGACAATAGCGGTATTGGCCACATTGGCATGGGCGCAACCAGTCCTTCTAATTTGATAAATTTTAGAAACAAACCTTCAACTACAATACCTGAAGTATGGATTGGCACTCGACCAACCACTGGTGCCCATACTGATTTTTTACTTGCTGTTGGCGGTAAATTTGTTGCCAACTCAATTTATGTTACCTTACAAGGAAACTGGGCCGATTATGTTTTTGAAAAAGACTATAAGTTGCCTAGCTTGGCTCAGGTTGAAGCTTATTACACAGCCAACAAGCATTTGCCGGAAATTCCAACAGCAAAAGAAGTTAGTGAAAGAGGAATTGATGTTGCGGAGATGAACGCACTCTTATTAAAAAAGGTTGAAGAACTAACCCTTTACCTTGTTGCACAACAGAAAGAAATTGACCAGTTAAAAAGGCAGCATACAAAGTAAATGCCGTAAATGTTTTTTCTAAAGATACTTAAAAGTAAGTACGTGGTCGTTCCCAAGAAACGTTCTGTACGTGCTATCAAAATTGTGTAGGTTAAATTACTAAAAACAACAGTTATGAATAAATTTAAGAATATAGTATGGCTTATCGCTATCTTTAATTGTGTGATGCTTCAAGCACAAAAATGGCGTAATTTTGATTCTTCTGTTTTTGTTATTATAGATTCTTCGGCATCCTTTTTCAAGGTGAAAAATCCTGAAGTCAACACCTTGGACAAAACCCTTTTGGCAGTTAATTTACTTTATGGGTCTTCAAATAATAATTCGTATCAAATTTTTAAAGAGAATGTAGACAATCTTGGATACATACACAAGAAGTATCAAAGGTTATTTAATAATATTCCGATAGAAGGGCATACATTTAATGTGCATTGCGATAAACAAGGGTTACCTCAAATTGTTAATGGTTTTTTTACTAATGATATGGTAGATGCAGGAACAATAAAAATTAGCCAAGAACAGGCAAATGCCCTAGCAATAGAGCTGGTGCCAACAAATGCGCTTTACCAACAAACACCTAATGAACAACCTGGAGAAAATGTGCCGCTAAATATAGGATTGAGGTATATAAAGGCCAATGAAGAAAGTAATTACGTTTTAACCTATCCTGTTCTTACCATTAATACCGCGACAGGAAATAGTGAAACTTTATTCATTAATGCATTCAATGGATTGCTCGTAAGAAGGGAAGAGGCGGTAGATATATGCTACCCTCAATACATCGGCAATGA
>RDYC01000143.1 GCA_004293295.1 Bacteroidota bacterium | reverse complement strand
GGAGTTTTCTCGATACGGCCTCAATCACTTCATCCTTTACTGCCAATAAGTACAAATCTGCATCATTAGGTAGTTCAGCCAAAGTAGTACAATATACGGCATGCAACTTTTGAGCCAACTCAACGGCATTAGCGGGTGTTGGACTATAAACAGCTTTAACAGTAAAGCCCTGTTTTACAAAAGCCAACCCCATACTAGTGGCTACATTGCCGGAGCCAATAATAACAATACTTTTTATAGACAACTGCTTTAAGGTTTGATGCAAGTTAACATATAAATGTGTGTATGCAAAACCGTACCCAAGCCTAGGCCTCAGCCGTGCGCTTATATTCTTGTAGGCGTCTCCAAATTGCAAGCAAAAAGCCAACAATCATAATAATGGTTCCTGCCCATACCAAATTAATCCACGGGAATACAATGGCTTTCATAATAATATAATCACCACTGGTATCCTGCTCTGCAACCTCTATGCTTATGGTTTGGGTTTGTGGATTTACTCCCATAAACCTAAACCTCAGTTTAGCCTCTTCCACTATGCTTTCAAATTTCACCTCGGCATTATCCCTAATACCATACATAGGGCTTGCCTGATAAACGCCATCCAGCGTAACCACTTTTAATTCGGCCGCAATTAACAAACTTAAATTTTTAATATCAGTTGCCTCTTTAACATTGGAGTTTACTCGCTCCAATATCACATAACCATTATTGGTATAAATGGTATCGCCAGGTTTTACTTCATGTGTTTTTTCATGCACAAACTTGGTTGATTTTTCTTTAGGTACTGAGCTTACATACGTAAACACATCATGGCTGATGTAATGTTTGGTATCGGGATTGGCCACAAGCCCCATTTTAGGGTTAATCTGTGCATTGGGAAACAAATCAAACTCATATAAAACCTTGTTGTCGGCACCAATTTTTTTGTACCTTACCTGATAATAGTTGTTTACCCAGTTAACCGAATCACCTTTGTACTCTATTTCGTATTGGTCCATGCGAAGAGGCTTGCCTCTTTCCAAAAAAACATGTTCCATATTGGCTTGTGCATCAAACTCAGGGTTTAACTGCATGCCGCTTTGGTTATTAGAAATAACACGTTTATTAGCCGAAGAAACCAATACACCAATAAGCAAAATGGCAAAACCTACGTGAGCCACATGCGAGCCGGTCATTTTTAACTTTCCGGTAATGTAGGGTAACATGGCTGCTATATTGGCACAGATGGCGTACACTGCCGCAAACATTAGTCCCACATAAAACCAATTGGTTAATTCAAAAGCAAACATGGCCACCACCGAAAGCACTATTGCCACTGCCGCTTGAGTTAGTATGCTGATGAGGGCTTTGCGTGTATTGGTTTTGTACTTCAGCAACTGCCCTACCCCGGTTAAAATTGCAATTAAAATAGCCAGTGGCATTTGCCATTTGTTATAATGGGCAATTACATCGCTTGGTGGCGCCCAATTGGTACCGAAGATTTTATTTACCACCGGTAACGAAGTAGTAGCGAACACTTGAAAGGCAGAAATTGCCAACACCAGCGACCCGATAAACATCCAAAACTCGCGAGTATAAGCATCTTCGTCTTTGCTGCTTCTTGGCAATTCCTTCCACCTCAGCACCAACATCACAATAGCTAGAATGATGAACATAAAAAGAAACACCAACAATTGCCCACTCATTCCTAAATCGGTGAATGAATGCACCGATGCATTGCCTAAGATACCGCTGCGTGTTAAAAATGTGGCATACAACACCAGTAAAAATGTGGCCATAATAAGTATCATGCCCACGATTAGTGAATTACCGGTTGTTTTATAAATAATCATTACGTGAACCCCGGCAATTAAAATTAACCACGGCACTAGTGAGGCGTTTTCAACCGGATCCCACGCCCAATAACCTCCAAAGCTTAAACTTTCATAAGCCCAAAAACCACCCATAATAATACCGGTACCCAATACCATTACGCTAATTAACCCCCAAGGCAATGCAGGTTTAATCCATCCGGTGAAATCCCTTTTCCATAACGAAGCAATGGCATAAGCAAAAGGCACGATGGTAGTAGCAAAACCAAAAAACAAGGTTGGCGGATGAATAACCATCCAGTAATTTTGTAACAATGGATTTAATCCATTACCATCTTTAATTTTACTTAAGTAATTGGCCTGTTTAAATATGGGCCCTTCAACTGCATTTCGCAACAACTCAAACGGGCTGCTGCCTAGCTTATAGCCCAATATTTTAACGCCTATCAACATAGATGTTAAAGCAATCTGACACAACATCACCACCGCCATTACTTCGAATTTCCAGCTTTTAGCGGTGCGCAATAAAATATTACCAATAACCACATGCCAAAAAATCCAAAGCAAAAAGCTGCCTTCCTGGCCTTCCCAAAAACACGATACCATGTACTCAAGCGGGAGGTCTGTTGACGAATGTTGCCAGGCATAATGGTACTCAAACAAATGCAACCTGATGATAAGGAACAACATAAATATGATACCTAACACTGCAACGGTGTGGGTGTAAAAAGCCGCGGTGGCAATTTTACCCCATGAGGTTTGTTGAGGATTATTGGCCGCGAACAAGTAGGCTATGGTAGCTATAATGGCTGTGCCAAAAGAGATGGTAACGGCTAAATGCCCCAGGTTCCCATAAATGAGGTGTTCTCCGATAAACTGTATTTCGTTCACGTTGTATTAAATTTATTAAAGGTGCAAAAGTAACAATAGTTACCACATCTGACTGCGTGGTGTCGCTTATTTTATAACAGCTAAGCGGCTAATAAGATTTGCTTAATGGCTTAAAATGCCTCCCCAATAAACAGATAAAACCCTCTACCCTCTCTGGTAAAAGCAATATCACCCCTCAAGTAAATGTCTTTACTTTTGAAAACAAGGTACTTAAGTCCGAAACCGCCTGATGGTTTAATATCATATAAACTAAAATCTTTAACCTTGGGTTCAACAGAGCCAATTGCAGCAAATAAGGCACCTCCTAAACGTTTGCTGAAAGGAAATGGCAAAAACCTGTACTCCGCCTGCGCAGCCAAATAATTTTTATCCCGAAAACGACCAAGGTAATACCCCCTCATCATCATCTCACCGCCCATTAACGCCAATTGGTTAAAAGGCATATTTCCACTGTTAAACTGCCCCAACACCTGAAATGCAGCCACCTGATCCTTAGTAAAACCTTTTCGAAAATAACGTCCTTCAAACTGAAATGATTGAAATGAGAAATCGCTTGGCAACACCTTGCCATAGTTTAAATAAGCCAATTCTGCAAAAACGGCTTTTCTTTCATTACGATAACCTAAAGGCAAAGCTATTTTGGGATTGGTATTTTTAAACTCTACCTGATACAGGTTTTGGTAATCGAACTCTATACCTACAAACAAGTGTTTACGTATTTGCTTCAACACCCGTTCCCTTATTTGCAAACTAAAACTGTTGATTACCTCAGGATTATCCTTAGGTGCTTGGTTACCAATTCCATAATACTTTAAGGGAAAATACTGAAACCTAACCTTACCTAAGAAAAAGTACTTGTCTTTATTGCCATAAATGGCATGATCAAGCCAAATGCCATATTGGCGTTGTTGTGTATAAAACGTAAACGAATTGATTTCACTTAACCGGTTGCGTTTATCGTTTTTTGCATAGAACAGCACCACGTTAACCAAACCAAACTCCCACTTGGTTTCAGGGGTATAGGCAATGGTAGGGTATAGCAGGTAATTGGGTTTTGAGGTAGTGTCATCTAAATAGTTATCACTAATTTTTTCCGGAAGTTTACGCAACTTTTCCAGATTCTCCTTAACCACTTGACCATTTACTCCATTACAAATGATTATTAATAAAAGGTTGTAAAGATATTTTTTCAATTAATGTTATAACAAGGGTTGCTTAATAGTGTTTTATTACCCCTTGGGAGCTTGTCCCTCGTTGTATTTACTTGGGCATTTCAGCAAGATTTTATTGGCTTGAAAATACCCTTCTCGCATTTGTCCTATAATCACTACCTTTTCACTTCGCTCAAAATCAGCAGGTTCAGGCGCATTATAAACCACCTTGCTTTCAACCCCTTTTTCATCAATTAAATAAAAGGTAAACAGGTTGGCATTTTCTTGCGGATTGTACAGCCTTGGTTTTTCCTTGTTTAACACGCCTACCACATGGTATTCTTTTTCCGGGTTTTCCGCAGCTACCCTAAAACCTTCATAAGTACTTGCATCGCCATAGGTAGAGAGTATTGCTCCAATAGATAGGGCAATGAGTACAATAACAACAATGTGTATTTTTTTCATGTTATTTATCCTCCAACTTTTTGAGTTTTTTATCCAAATAAATGAGGTAACCCACTATTCCCAAAAAAACCAATCCAATAACCCCTATTACCACATCAAACTTTTGGGTTGATGCTGCCATAGGCTCGGCTTGCACTTGTAACAATATTTGTATCATCGCTTTATTCATGATCCATTCTTTTTTTATACAGGACTTTTCTCCTTATGGCAAGGTCAGCAATCCAATAACCCAATAAGGTCCATCCTATTACAGCAGGGTAAAACACCAATCTTAATCTATTATCCAAATCATACGCATTAAATCCGGGATTGCCTCCGTTTCCGGGATGCAAACTATCTTTGATGCGTGGCAACACAAAAATCAACACCACAAAAATGGGAAAGCAAAAAATATTATATACTGCTGATACACGCGCGCGCTTTTCCTCATCCTCAATACTACTGCGCAGAACGAGGTAGGCAAAATACATAAGCATACCAATAGCAGCACTATTTAATTTGGGATCGGGGGTCCAATAAGCACCCCAAGTATTTTTGGCCCAAATCATACCGGTGGTAATGCCAATCATCCCAAATAATACCCCAACAGCTGTTAGCTCAGCCGACTTTACATCCGATTGGAGGTTGCCACTGTTTAAATACTTGATGGCATGCACCATGGAGCCTAACAGCAACAAAATCATTCCGAACCACATGGGAACATGGTAAAACAAATTGCGAATACTTTGCTCCAAGATAGGTAACTGAGGTATCGGGGTTAATAATCCC
>RDYC01000142.1 GCA_004293295.1 Bacteroidota bacterium | reverse complement strand
TTATTTTATGATAAATAAATTATTGGGGTTGTGTTTGCTGTTTACAGCTATTACTCATCAGGGTTACGGTTGCGATGTGTGCGGTTGTGGTTTATCTAACAACTACATGGGTATTATGCCACAATATCGTGCCAATAGCTTAGGTTTGAGGTACAGTTTCAGCCAAACACAATCCAAACATTTGCCGAGCCTTTTTGGGCCACAAACAAGCTCTAAAGAAACTTTCCAAAGTGTAGAATTGCTGGGAAGGTATTATTTGGGCGAAAAGTGGATGCTGATTGGTATAGTGCCTATGCACCACTTTTACAAACAACATTCGGATGAAGCCAATGAACTGCGCGAAGGACTTGGAGATGTAAACATCTTGGCCAATTACATTGCCTTGAACAGTGGCGATAGCATGGACAAGCTATACAGACACTTTTTGCAATTTGGGGGTGGATTAAAAACACCAACCGGCAGTTACCAGAACCTGAGCAATGACGAGGTGAACCCAAACTTTCAATTGGGAACAGGGGCTTTTGCAGCCATTGCTAATATCATGTACACCATCCGCAGAAAAAACGTTGGACTAACACTTGAGGGTTCTTATTTATACCATCTTACCAATAAAAATGAGTACCAGTTCGGGCAACGTGTTACCTTATCGCCAAAGGTGTTTTATTGGAAAAAATGGCGCACCTTTTCGTTGGTGCCAAATGCTGCATTTTGGTACGATCACAGCGCACGAAACTCGGAAAACAACAATAGGGTATCCTATTCAGGTGGCACCTTGCTTAACCTACAACCGGGAGTTGATGTTTTCTTTCGTAAATTTTCAATCGGCACATTGGTGCAAATTCCTGTTTATCAAAACTTATCAAACCAATACGTAACCATTAACAACAAATATTTTATTTCTTTAAACTATAACTTTTAATTTTATACCAAATGAAATCAATCAGAAAAATTTTCTTTTCTACCGCCTTACTTTCACTGTCAATGGGAACCCTGCAATCCTGTAAGGACCATGACCATGATGATGATCATGGCGAACTTAAAGTAAGTATCGTATCTCCCGCTGAAGGCACGGTGCACAATGAAAGCGACACGCTTTGGATTAAGGTAAACATGAGTGTTGAAAATGACGATCTTCACGATTACAGCATTGTGATAAATAACCTTACCAACAACACCACCATGTATACTTATAACGGGCATAGCCACAGCTCAACGCTTAATACTAACCTTTGGGTGCTGCCCGTAGTTGAGGCAAACAGCAACATGCAGCTTATTGTAAAAAATATGGATCATGATGGCAACACGAAAGAAACCAGCGTGAAATTTACCATCAATAATAATGTTGCCAGCGCACCTGAAATTACTATTACCAAACCAACAGGCAATGAGGATTTAGCCAATGGTGCAATGGTGGATATTGAGGGCCTGTTTAAAAGTAACACTGCACTAAAAAGTGCCAAGGTGGTTATTACAAAAGAGGGCGACACTGCCCCTAAGTTTTCGTATGACATACCGGTGAGTGGATTAACCCAATACCAACTGGATACCACTTGGAAAATTGATACAGGCGGACAAATGCACAACGATTTTGTGTTTACGTTTACTGCTACAGATAACAACGATAAAAGCAGCACCAAAACGGTAAACTTGCACGTTCATTAATAAAAAAGTTCATCACCCGCTGGCCCGAACCTTCGGTTCGGGCTAGTTTTTTTGTATGTTTGACGCATGAAAACATTAGGTGTATGGTTGCTATTGTTTATTGGCATTGCCGCATTTGCCCAACAGCCACTTAAAAATGGCGACTTGCTTTTTCAAAACCTGGATTGTGGTCCTTTATGTGATGCTATTGAGGAGGTAACACACGGACGTGATGGGTTAAAGTTCTCGCATATTGGTTTGGTGGTGATACAGCAAGATTCTGTATACGTAATTGAGGCCATTGGCAAAGCGGTTCAACTTACCCCTTTGCACCAATTCCTTTCGCGAACCACCAACCTGCATTACCTGGGACGGCTTACTCAAAATAACCAAGGGTTAATTGATGCTGCGTTAATTTTTGCCAAACAACAAATTGGGATGCCTTATGACGACCCATTTTTGTACAACAACCACAAATATTATTGCAGTGAACTGATTTATGATGCGTTTAAAGCAGCCAATCATAACCAAGATTTTTTTGTACTGGAACCCATGACGTTTAAACAACCTGCTTCTAAAACTTTTTACGCTGCTTGGATTGATTATTACAAAGACTTGGGCATAGACATACCGGAAGGTTTGCCGGGCATTAATCCTGCGGGAATTTCAAGAAGTAATAAATTGGAATGGTTGGGGGTGTATGCTCCGAATAAATAGGTTAATTTGGTTAGCAGATAAATCTAATTATCAGCAAGAATACTAGTAAAATTCTTGTTGTCAAAACTCCTTGTTTAAGATGAGTTTAGTCTTCCCCACTCATTTATTTGTACTTTTTTGCCTCTCCAAAAAAGTACCCAAAAAGGAGACCACGAAAGCCAAATTTGAGCTGCATTTTGTCACACCACCAGCCGCCACTAGGGCTAATGCACTCAAATTTCACACCTTTCGTGGACACCCACCGCACTTTGATCATAGGTATTTTAGCGTAAAATCAGGTTTAAATAGCCGCCTTAGTTGGTTGGGCATTCGCGGTGAAGCAAATTAATCATACAAAGCTTCAAGTATACCAAGTGCTGTTAGCTTTTAAACCTTATAAACCCTTAATGCTGGTATTAAGCGGGCAAAGCAATGTAAAGCTATATATTTGAAAAAATCTGTTTGATTTGCAGCGTTTATTTATTGCAATAAATTTTGCTGGTAAAGAAACGGATATACACAAAACACCTGATTATGATTAAACATATTGTTTTTTGGAAATTAAAGGAAGAAGCCAATGGCATGAGTAAGGCTGAAAATGCCGAAGCTATTAAACAAAAGTTGGAAGACTTAAACGGCAAAATTGAGGGTTGTTTAAAACTGGAAGTTGGATTTGATTTTTTGCATTCACCTGAAAGTGCTGATGTGGTGTTGTATAGCGAATTTGACAGCAAGGCGGCATTGGATTTTTACGCCAACCACCCGTTGCATAAAGCGGTGATGCCTTTTATTGCTGAGGCACGTAGCGAAAGGCGTGTGGTGGATTATGAAGTATAATTAAACGGCAAAGGTTTGTATTTCCTGTAATATTTTTTTGGCATGGGCAATACCCGCTATATGCTGTATGCCCAAAATAAGATTTTTTGGTGTTTGCTTGAGTTTACACCTTTGTGCATTTCGTTGAACAAACAATAACATTTTACTAAATAGTTCGCTTTGGTAATAGGCTTGTTTTTTCTCATCAGGGAAATAGGCTGCAAAACCACTGTTTTTCATT
>RDYC01000141.1 GCA_004293295.1 Bacteroidota bacterium | reverse complement strand
AGTGTAATCCCATTCGCATTGTCCATTGCTTTGGCATCCTAAGGTATATTTAAGCCAAATACGCTGATACTTTTTATCCTTTCCGGCTAGTTTAACCTTGGTGTCGTGGTTGCCATAGCGGTCCATGTGGTAATTATTAAACACCCTAACAGTTGTCGTATCACCATTAGCTGCTTCGGCCATATGTTGAAGCCCAAAAAGAATTAAAATAAGCGTACAAATATTTTTCATGTTACTAAACTTAAAACAAATTATAATTACAATGTTATGCTTTTCAGGCGGATAATAAAGCGGTTTTTGCTACTCAAAAGAAATTTTACTTAGTTAATGGACATAAAAAAGCCAACTGCTGAAGAAACAGTTGGCTTTAAGGAATAAAATAGGTTTATATTAATTAGTTTGCTGCTTTTAGTTTTTTAGCAGCCTCTAATATTCTAGGTAACACATCAAATGCATCACCAACAATGCCATAGTCAGCCGCTTTAAAAAATGGAGCTTCTGCATCTTTATTAATGGCTACAATAACCTTACTAGAGCTTACACCGGCCAAATGCTGTATTGCACCACTAATACCAATAGCAATATATAAGTTTGGTTTTATGGTAATGCCGGTTTGGCCAACATGTTCTGAGTGTGGCCTCCAGTGCATATCACTCACTGGTTTTGAACAAGCCGTTGCAGCTCCTAATACATCTGCAAGCTCTTCAATCATGCCCCAGTTTTCTGGGCCTTTCATTCCACGACCAGCACTAACTACTAATTCTGCTTCTGTTAAAGGTATTTTACCTGTAACGCGAGATACTTCTATAGGTGTTGAAATGAAATCAGCTCCTGTCAAACCTCCATCATGTGTGCTTACCTCACCAGCTTTGGGTTGCTCTGAAATGTTAAAGGTATTCGGGGTTATAGCCAACACTTTCGTAGGAGTGGTTAAATCAACATCTGCAAAGGCTTTCCCACTAAATACCGTTTTGCGTACTTTAAAACCGCTTGAGGTATCGGGCAAAGATATTACCCCACTAACAACACCTGCACCAAGTTTTGCTGCAACCCTTGACGCGATTGACTTACCACTGTAAGTATTGGAAATAACAACCACACTGGCATTGTTAGAAGTTGCAACATTAGCAAGTGCTTTTGCGTAAGCTTCGGCTACAAATTGTTTTAATGCATCGCTTTTAACAGCTACAATCTTATCAGCCCCATATTTACCCAACTCGTTTAGTTTACTGTCGTCAATATCACCAATACTAACAGCCACACAACCCGTGTTGGTGAGTTTGGCCACATCAGCAGCATAACTTACTGCCTCAAGGGTTGATTTTTTAAAATTTCCGTCAATGCTTTCTGCGTATACTATAATCATAACTACTTTTTTTATTGCTGTTAATCAATTAAATTACTTTGGCTTCGTTGTGCAACAAATCAATAAGTTGTTCCGCTTGTTCAGCAGGAATAAGCTTAACTCCGCCTTTAGCTGCTGGCAGCTCATACCCAAGTGTGGTAGACGTTTTCTGTGCACCGGCCACTTCAATTACTTTAAGTGGTTTAGTTCTTGCAGCCATAATACCCCTCATATTCGGAATACGAGGTTCGGTTAGTTCCTTCTGAGCACTTGCCACTATTGGTAACTTACAATTTATCTTTTCTCTTCCTCCGTCAATATCCCTTTCTGCTACCACAACTCCATTCTCAACATCAATTGCAGTAACCACATTAATAGAGGGGATACCCAACATTTCTGCCAGCAGTCCGCAAACCAGTCCTCCATTGTAATCTATAGATTCGCGGCCTGTTAAAATTAAATCGAATTGTTCCGTCTTGGCGTAAGCCGCAATTTGTTCTGCAACAAAAAAGGCATCCGAAGGCTCTGCATTAATGCGAACTGCATCATTGGCTCCAATGGCTAACGCTTTTCTTATGCTCGGCTCGGCATCAACCAAACCAACGTTAATAGCAGTAACAGTTCCCCCCTGTTTTTCTGTTATTTCAAGCGCACGAGTTAAAGCCAGTTCATCATAAGGATTGATGATAAACTGAACACCCGTGGTATTGAACTTGGTATTGTTATCAATAAAAGTAACCTTGGTGGTGGTATCCGGAACATTGCTAATGCAAACTAAAATTTTCATATATTTACTGTGGTAAAAAGATTGACAAAAGTAACTAAAAATTGTTTTTAACGAAATGCCGAACGAACGATTGCAAAAACTACTAGAAATGCTTGAAAAGCAGCCGAATGACACCTTTTTGTTGTATGCAATTGCCATGGAACACCTCAGTGTAAATGATAAAAATCAGGCTGAGGAACTCTTTAAAAGGGTATTACATATTGAACGAGATAACGTGCCCACGCATTATCAGTTAGGCATGATTTTGCAAGAAACAAACCGAATTAAGGAAGCAGTTGAGATGTTTGAAGAGGGAATGAAACTGGCCAAGTTTAAAGGAGATTTAAAAACGGTTAACGAGTTTAGAACGGCCTTGGATGAGTTAATTTTTGAGTAATGGGCTTTATGATTAACAACGTTACATATTAAAACAAATCAGCTTTGATTTTATCAATCATCTCGTTGGTGTGGTTATAGCCTATTTCAAAAATCTGTTCGGCTGATGAAACCTTAAACATATGAAATTCCATGAGGCCGGGAGGTTCGATGTAAATATCACATTTTTGAATGTTGTTTTGAATATTGGCACGAATAGCCAAATGAAGTATCCTATCAGCATAATTTCTAAACGAGGCAAAGCGTGGCGACTCGTTAACTGGATTGGCATTTACTCCAATGATATCTTCACATTGGTGCTCTAGTGGTTCAACCGGAAGGTTATTCATCAGTCCCCCGTCTACAAAAAAATCATCCTCTATCATAAGCGGTTTAAGTACCATTGGAATAGCACAACTAGCCATTACACAAGGTATAACATCACCACGATGAAAAAAGGTAACCCTCGCTTTCGTAAAATTGGTTGCGCAAATGTGCAAGGGTAATTTTAACGCTTCAATTTTAGAAACTGATAAATGGTTTAGTAAAATTTTTTCAAGCCCATCAGCCCTTAACATGCCAAATGCCGGGCGATAAAACTTAAGCAGCTTAAACATGTCAAGTTTAGAAAATATTTGAAAAATGCCATCAGGTGTATGTCCATCAGCGTAAAGCGCACCAACAATACTTCCGGCACTCACAGCTGATATGGCATCGGGGAAAATGCCATGCTCATTTAGTGCTTTGAGTACACCGATATGAGCAAAACCTCTGGCTCCTCCGCCTGATAATACAATTCCAAGTTTATGCTTTTTTGCCATTGTTACCATCAAAGGTAATGTTACAACGCTAAAATTATTGGTTTGGGCAATGATTTTATTCGTTAAAAACGTTGGCCGTAAGTAATTACAA
>RDYC01000140.1 GCA_004293295.1 Bacteroidota bacterium | reverse complement strand
GTTATCTCTTGGTTCGCCCAATGGAGCAATAGCCCCCTTGTTGATGCTGAGTTTTTTATCTGGAATAATATTGTTTTCATCCAATGTACTAACAACCCCTAATCCATCGCATTTTGTGCAAGCACCATAGGGTGAATTAAATGAAAAACTATTAGGCTGTGGCTCATCATAACTAATTCCGCTTTTAGGGTCCATGAGAAACTTGCTGAAATGGTACGACTTTTCTTTTTTGCCATCTTCTTCAATCAGCACCAAAGTTCCTTTACCAATTTTAAGGGCACTTTTTACACTCTCGCTAATTCTAAAACGGGTATCTTTTTTAACATCAATACGGTCTATTAATACCTCAATATCATGTATCTTGTATCTGTCTGCTTGCATCTTAGGGATGAGGTCTTTAATTGCCCCATCTAAGCGAATTTTGGTGAAGCCTTGCTTTCTTATTTGTTCAAAAAGCTCACGATAATGGCCCTTTCTGCCTTTTACTAATGGTCCTAATATGGAAATTTTTTTGTTTTCAAATTGTTGAATGATGGTGTTGATGATCTGCTCTTCAGTCATTTTAACCATTTTTTCGCCACTTACATAACTATAAGCATTAGCCGCTCTTGCAAATAATAGGCGCAGAAAATCATAAATTTCAGTAATGGTGCCTACCGTTGACCTTGGATTTTTATTAACCGTTTTTTGTTCAATAGAAATTACCGGAGACAGGCCATTAATTTTATCTACATCAGGCCGTTCCATATTGCCTATAAATTGTCTTGCATAAGCGGAAAAGCTCTCCATATACCTTCTTTGACCTTCTGCAAAAATGGTATCAAAAGCTAAGGAAGATTTTCCACTTCCACTTAACCCGGTAATGGTAACAAGCTTGTTTCTGGGGATTTTAACATCAATATTTTTAAGGTTATGTTCACGTGCGCCAAGTATCTCTATAAACTCCTCTTCATTTTGTGAGTTTAGTACTGTTTTGGGTTGTTTTTTTGCCATTGGTAAGTAAACACGAAAGTAGTGTTATTGTTCGAGGTGTAAAAGAGGTAATAATTAACTTATTTTGCCACATGAACAAAAAATTTGCGATTGCAGTGCATGGTGGGGCCGGTACTATTTTGCGTAGTTTAATGACACCTGACAAGGAAAAAAGGTATACCGAAGCTTTGGCAGATGCAATTGCCGCTGGGTATGATATACTGAAAAGGGGGGGGACAAGCGTGGATGCTGTTGAAGCCGCAGTTACCTCACTGGAAAATTTCCCCTTGTTTAATGCAGGACGTGGCTCTGTGTTTACCAATAAGGGGACACATGAAATGGATGCAAGTGTAATGGATGGTAAAACGTTAGAAGCTGGTGCAGTGAGTGGTATCAGCAATGTACAGAACCCTATTCAGTTGGCCAGGTTGGTAAAAGATAAGTCGGGTCATGTGTTTTTATGTGGTAAAGAGGCAGAGCATTTTGCCCGCTTGATGGATTTGCCATTTCAACCAAATGAATACTTTTTTGAAGAGGGGAGATATAAACAATGGCTGGAAGTTAAGGATAGTGAAACATATCAACTCGACCATACAATAAGGGATGAGAAAAAGTTTGGGACAGTAGGTGCGGTTGCAATGGATATGAATGGCAATCTGGCCGCTGCAACTTCTACCGGAGGAATGACCAATAAGCGTTTTGGACGAATAGGGGATACTCCAATAATTGGTTCCGGTACTTATGCCAACAACAACACTTGCGCAATAAGCTGCACCGGACATGGAGAATATTTTATGCGTGCCGTTGTAGCTTACGATATTAGTTGCTTAATAGAGTATAAAGGCTTGAGCCTAAAAGAGGCCTGCGATTATGTGGTAAAAGATAAACTGGTTAAATTCGGAGGTGAAGGAGGATTGATCGCAATTGATAGGCATGGCAATATAGAACTTCCTTTTAATTCTGAAGGGATGTATAGGGGATGGAAAACGGAAAATGAGCGTACCGAAATAAGAATTTACGAATAGGTTGAACAAGCGAGGAGTTAAAACAACTGCACTTATGAGGAGACAGCCTCTTCGTTTGCAATAAACTTACGTTCTTTTAATAGGTATTGATTACCCCTAACTAATATACTAACACGTAAATTTTCTACAGCAATAGGCTCTCCAATACTTACGTCAGTAATATTGCTGTGTCTAATATCTTTCCCGTCTACAATAACCACCGCACCGCTACCTACTACTTCCAAATGATTACCTGAGGTAACGATTACACCTGTATCTTCACCTAAACCTATGCCCGTGCATTGCGGGTTGCTGGCCACTGCTTGTGCTAGTCTGTTAAATCGCCCACGTTTATCAAAGTGAGAGTCAATGATAACATTGCCAACAAAAGCCAATCCTGTTGTAATTTTAACCTCTCCTTTTAAGTGGGCCAATTCACTTTTCCCCTGATAAATCATGGTATTGCTCATGGCCATAGCACCAGCACTTGTTCCAGCAATAACAAAGCCATCTTCGTTCATATATCGGTCGTGCAACACATTATAAATATCAGTTCCTCCAAAAATGGAGGTTAAGCGAAGTTGGTCTCCACCACTAAACATTACTCCTTGAGCATTTTTAATGCGGCTAATGTAGTCTTCATTAAATACATCTTCTCGCTTTCTAATGTCAATAACACCAACGTTGGTACAACCAATTTTTCCAAAAGCGTCTAAATAGTTTTCGCCAACTTCTGCCGGGATTGAAGATGCTGTGGTAATCACTTCGATTCGCTTTTCAACACCACCAACTTCGTCAACAAAACGTTTTAATATGCCAAGCTCAAAAAAGTTAAGCCTGTTACGTTGAATAAAGCCTTGTTCCAGGTCTGTGCCCTTATCTTCTGCCCCCCCAACTGAAATCAGTTTTCCTTTAGGTAATTCCAAAATATTTTTTCTAAATGATAAGGCCACAAAGAAAATCAAAAACCCTTAATTGAGCAGTGTTTATCCTAACAATTAGTTAACAATCATTTTTAGGTATTTTAAACCAAACGTTTATAAACACTATAACTCTTTTATATACAGGTATTTTGTGTGATTTGAGAAAAAATAATAAAACACCGATTTTCCGTTACGCAGTATAAAATTTCTTACAATAAACAACCCCAAAATCAGTACCCAAGCAATGAGGGTTATTTCATCATAAATCAGTATGCTTCCAATTAAGATGATGAAAGTTAGGATAGTTAACAAAATAGACCGTTTATCTTGAAAAACAGAACAGCCAACTTCAAGGGTTTTTACCTCATTTTCCTTTAGGGATATGGATAAACTCTCGCTGCCCATCCAATCTATTTTAGCTTGTATTTGATAAGTTCCTTCATTAAGGTTGATTTGATATTGCTCATTATTTGATAGCGTAGTTACCTGCTTGTTGTTAACTAA
>RDYC01000139.1 GCA_004293295.1 Bacteroidota bacterium | reverse complement strand
CCGGAGTTATTTTAGATGGAAAGTAAGCGAGTTTATCTAAATATTTAATAGAGAAGTTACCAATGGTAAGCAGCACAACAGCTAAGAATAATGATATGGATACAACAATGGCTAGGATAATGGCGACTATACGTTTTTTCCAAAAACTCCTCGTTTCTCTTCGGTGGTCGGAGCGATTAAGGGCATTCATGAGTGAAACAAATCCGTTGGTGCTGAAGTAGATTGCCGTTAAAAAACCAAAGGACAATAATCCCCCGCGTTGTGTATTTAATATATCCAATAGGGTATTTTCGGTTGCATGATAGGCGGTTGTTGGCAATAGTTGCTCAAAAAACAGCAATATGGCTTTATGGCTATTGCTAAGGGGCGTGTACGCAATTAAGGTGAAGATAAAAATAATGGAAGGAAATAACGCAAGGAAAAAAGTAAATGACAACGATGTTGCTCGCAATTGCAAATCCCGCTTATCTATCCATTGTAGAAAAAACTCCAATACACTGTACCAACTGATGCCTTTGTAACCTAGAAATTGCTTGGTTTGCAAATAGCTGAATAACTTTTTAACGGGCCTACTATTGAGCAGCAAACGCAAAAGTTTATTTCTTTTTTTGGTATGTGCCGGTTGGTGCTGCATTAAAAATAGGGAGCAAATTTTTGTGCCAACATATCGGGGCAACGGGTTACTTTATTGGTGGCCATGTCTACAAAAACCAAGGTGCTTTGTCCTGTGCTTAACAATTCCTGTTGCTCATTAAACACTTCGTAATCAATAATGGCTTTGATGGTTGGGGGCACTTTAAAATACGCTTTAATGGTGAGTAAGTCATCATATTTTGCGGGCCTTTTGTAATTGATGTTGAGGTTTACTACGGGCATCATTACCCCATTTTCTTCCAGCTCTTTGTAGGTGATGTTAATTTGCCTTAAGGCTTCTGTTCGGGCTATTTCAAAGTACAACGCATAATTGCCATGATAAACTACACCCATTTGGTCAGTTTCGCCATATCGTACCCTAATTTGTGTTTCGGCTATATACATGTTATTGTTTTTGTTTAAGGGCTAAATGGGCTAATGTTTCGCCTATGCTTAATGAGGATGTTGCTGCCGGTGACGGGGCGTTTAATACATGTATGGCGTTGGGATTTTCAATAATTTTAAAATCATCGAGTAGTCCACCTGTTCTGTCGCAAGCCTGTGCGCGTACTCCTGCTTCTGCGGGTATCAAATCATCTGCCTGCACCTCGGGTATTAACCGTTGGAGGGCTTTGGTAAATGCGGCTTTACTAAAGGAGCGATAAAATTCGCCAATGCCTGTTTTCCAGTATTTGGCGGCTACTTTTTGAAAGCCCGGCCAGGTTAAGGATTCCATCATTTCCACCAAATCAACATCGCTTTTGTGGTACCCTTCGCGTTTAAAGGCAAATACGGCATTGGGCCCTGCTTCCACGTCTCCGTGTATCATGCGGGTAAAGTGTACGCCCAAAAATGGGAAATTGGGGTCTGGCACGGGGTAAATCAGGTTTTTTACCAGGCTTCGTTTTTCCGGTCTTAGCATGTAGTATTCGCCCCTGAAGGGAATAATGCGTGTATCGGTGCTTTCTCCTGCCAATTCGGCCACCTTATCGCAATACAATCCGGCACAATTGATGAGCATATCGGTTGTAAATGTGTTGAATGCCGCTGTAATTTGCGTTTCATTAAACTTATTTTCAATGCCCGTTACTTTGTGGTTGTAGAAAATTTGCCCACCCATTTGCTGAACCAGAAAAGCCAGTTTTGTGCACACTTCTGTGTAATCAATAATGCCTGTGTAGGGCACGTGTATGGCCTTTATTCCATTGAGGTGAGGTTCATAATCGGCTATTTGTTCTTTGGCTACATAGCTGATTTTGTCTAATCCGTTTTCATGCCCTCGGGCATAGAGTTTATCCAGTTCGGGAAGTTCTTTTTCGTCAATGGCTACAATCAATTTTCCGCATAAATCATAGGTAATACCATGCTCATTGCAAAAATCAATCATCATGTGGTAACCTTTAATGCAATTTTGGGCTTTAAGGCTTCCGGGTTTATAATAGATGCCACTGTGTATTACACCACTGTTATGGCCTGTTTGGTGGGCTGCAACTTCAGCTTCTTTCTCCAACACGGCTAATTTGGCTCCTGGATTTAGTTTAAGGATATTATAGGCACTGGACAATCCAACTATGCCCCCTCCTATTACAATGTAATCATATTTCATGTTGGTGCAAATATGCTAAAGAATGGAGATAAATTGTAGTGTGACCACAAAAGTTGTGGTTATTGGTGTTTTTATTGTTTATGCTGCCTGTGTTTGCATCAAACTGGTTATTTATGGTTACCATGAAAAAAAAATTCGTTGGGAACTGAGCCTGGCCGCTAATCGTTTCTTGTCGCTTAAGCGTTCGAATTCGGTTGGCAAGGACACCAACGTGGACAATTCGGTTGGTGGGAGCACATAGCTTGGGCAATTCCGTTGGCGAGAACACCAATCACGAACAAAACTACAATGAATCCATATTTTTAAACTGATTCAAAACTTTGTTGTACCTAATATTAATGGTATCATCATCACTAATTCTTTTACTGTATCCAAGTATCACAAATAACATCGGGATATGTTGCTTGTCAATTTCCACTTTTTTTAAAGCCTCTTCCCAATTCATTTGATAACTAATTTCAAAATTATTTTTATAGCTAATTAACATATCAGTAGCGGCTTTTTTTGTAAAATACGTTGGAAGGGCATTAAAGCGTGTAGCTTTTCCATAAAGTTTCCTGAGCATTTTTTCTTCATCAGACATCTTCCCAATTATGAATATGCCAAAAATTAAAAAACCTACGGATAATAGTAATCCAATCCAACCAACAAAAACTGGTGTTTCACGAAAAAAGTAGGTAGGTTCAGTAACTTTAGCCCAGCTAACAATTGTGCCTAATAGACCTATAAAAACTAAATACGTTTTAAAAATTTGTTTCCAATACAGTCCTATTCTACAACTTTCATTTTCAGTTGCAAAAAAATAACTCTGTATTGGGATTATTGGAATTCCAACAACAATAAATTTAGTGCCAATAAATTGGTTTTCAAATTTTTCATTGGCTTAACAGTTACGATTCCGAGGTGCATTTAATTATTAATTTTTATATTTCAATGATTAAACATTAATACTATTTGTCGTGGTATTGATGCTTAAATAATTCACTTTTTTCTTTCAAATAAACTTATTTAAGGCCACTTTATTCTTTAATTTTTTCATATTATTTCGGTTGGCAAGGACACCAACCACGGACTAAAAACAACCATCAGCATGCAACTTGATGTTATCCTTGACATGATTGAAGGAAAGTCGGTATTTATTTCATAGCATGCAAAATCAAATTTGGTATGCA
>RDYC01000138.1 GCA_004293295.1 Bacteroidota bacterium | reverse complement strand
AAGCTAATAAATGTTGGGTTTTCTGTAATAGATGCTTGCTCAAAAGTAGCTAATCTGTTTTTAAATAGTGCTAAGGTTGAGTCGCCATTGGTACCATTGTGGTAAATTAAATTGGTTGCACTCGGAGTACCTGCATAAAACAAATTGTTGTTAGAGGTAGCAGCATAGTTATTAATTGCAGCAGTTGAGCTTCTTAACGCTACTGCATTGCCCGTTCCGTTAGGAATAGAATTGTTTACTAAGATATTATTTCGTAAATCAAGTGCGGCTGTGGTGGCTGTGGCATTTCCTGTAAAAAACACCGCTGATGAGAAGAAATTGGCCCCACTTGATGTTGCACTTAAACTAATGGTATTGTAATAAATTCTTAAATTACTGTTAGCTAAGGCAATGGCTGAACTTATTCCCCTGATTGCATCCGCGGTTCCTGAATAATTAGGCGCTACCAAACTATCAATTAAGTTATTGGCAATGTTTGCAAACCCTGCTGTTCCCACTGAGGTAACCGAAATACCAAAAACTGTTCCTGTTGTGGTACCATTGCTTCGCAGGCTATAAATCCTATTTCTTGTAATAGTTGGCGAGCTGGATGTCATCAATATACCAACTATATTTCCGCCATTACCAGTTAATGAAGAAATGGTATTATTGGTAACCAACCTGGTACCGGTAGTGGTAAAGGCATAAATGCCGTATACCAAACCCGTTCCGGCATGCGTTAAATTAGAAATCCTGTTATTAGAAAATGTTTCTACATTTGGTGACGAAATATCATATATACCATACAGCGCGCTGCTTCCGGTAGTTTTTAAACACGCCAAATTGGTAATGGTATTGCTATCACAAATAATGGTACCTGTACTAACTTGAATACCGTACATGGTAGAGGCGGTTCCTGTTCCTGTAATGCTCATGTTTCTAACAATATTTCGCCTTACATTAACAGTGGTAATTCCATTTGTTCCTCCTGCATGATAAATACCAATGGTGGTTCCTCCTGTTGTTCCATTACGGGTTAAACTGTCCACCAAATTATCGTTTATATTAATGGTAGGTGTAGCCGCTGAACAATAAATAGGATACAACACTTTAGTTCCTGTTCCCGTGGTATTCAAATACGTTCTGGTTACAGTATTGGCATTTACATTAATTGCCAAAGAAGGTGCAGATGTAATACCAATATTGTAGTGCGTTCCGGTAGCTGCTGCACCACCTAGGGTAGTAGAATCAATGGTATTGTTATTAATATTTAAAGTGCCTACTCCTGCCAATTGGCTTAAGATACATTGCGTAACTCCGGTGCCACTATACGTAAACCCATAAATATAATTGTTGTTGCAATTTACAGTGGTGGCAGCAGTGTTTATCCAAATTGCTGTAAAAGCCACTGTTGAAGCCACTGTTTTGTTACAATTTAAAAATTGGTTGTTATTGATATTGATTACATTGCCATTTGCTCCTGTTTGTGCCATCTCCAAATCCAAACACCAGTCAATTGCACCGGTATTTGAACCACCGTTAATGGTAATTTTATTAAAGTTAATGTTACAACTTGCACCGGCAGATGAAGCAAATAACCAAATACCTCTATTGCTTCCACCATGATTTACACCAGCACCAGTATTATTATTTACCGTATTGTATGAAATGTTAAAACTCCATTGGTTGTTGATGAGAATAGCTCCGCATTGAGTAGTCCCCCCAACACCTCCTCCAAAATTAATAATATTGTTTCCGGTAACTGCTGATGTACCTCCGATGTCATTATTTAAATCAGCTAAAGTATATGGACTTGGAGCTGCAAATCCACTTAGCAGGATTCCAAAACTCACGTTTTGAATGGTGTTGCCATAAAACTTGTTATTGGAACTTGCACCTGAAACAGCTGTAACGGTTACTACTGTTCCTACAGTTGTAGGCAAACAATTTACCACCTCAATACCTACCGAACCTGTTGCATTTGCCCTAGGCCCTGCTGCTGCTGCGGTAATATTATTGCGATTTAATGTGATTACACAGTTTTGTATGGTATTGTTATTGGCACCATCTGTACCACTGGCTTTGTAAAAGCCATAACCTACCTCCATTTGGGTGGTAGGAGTGGTGTTAGTAGCTGGGTCTAACAAGTCAATTCCATCAATGGTTACATAATCAGATCCGGTAAAACTCCACATCACATCAATGGTTGTGGTTGACGAGGCCAATAATGTACCCACATGGGCGGTGATTAATGGATTTGAGCCAACACCACTTTTTTGAAATACAATGGGATTGGCTGCTGTACCGGTTGCTGTTAAGGCAATGGTACCTGTTATGGTTTCTGTGTAACCGGCAGCAACATTAAATATTGCACCTCCTGTACCTACCCCATTGGTGTTTAAGTCAGTAACAGCAGCCTGTATGCTGGCATAACTTCCGGGTATGCTGTAAATACCGGATAAGGGTTGGGCCTTTAAAGCGGTGAATCCAACCAAGAGGAATCCCAAAAGGACATTTTTAAGTAACTTGTTTTTCATATGAAATGTTAAAAGTTGATAAAATTAACGTACACTAACTTGCAATATACCACATTTTATCGCCCTATTTAATAAGTTATGTAGTTGCTTTCTAATGGTTTTATATAAGTAGCCAAAAATGTTATACAAAAAGCCAAATGCATATTTTTACGATTTTAACTCCATCATTAAATACTTATTAAAATTTTGCACCTGCTTTGTACTGATTGGTAATCATGGCTTTTGCTAAAACACGTAACGCTGTGTTTGTTTTGTTTTGTCATCTTCTAATAAAACCATTAAGCACATTACTAACGATGGTTGTTAAGCTTGCTTAATTCACCTCTTTTATTAACCAAACCTTCCCGATTTTTTGCTGATAAATTAGTATCATTGCGATACTTTAAACATGTTGCGGATGCCGTATAGTGTAAGTAAAAAAACAATATGAAAATTTTTTGTGTAGGACGAAATTACAGTGAGCATGCCAAAGAGTTGGGCAATGCAGTGCCTGAACAGCCCGTTATTTTTAGTAAGCCGGATACAGCCTTGCTAAAAGATGGTGAAGCCTTTTATCTTCCCGACTTCTCTTCCGATATTCATCATGAGGTGGAGTTGGTAATAAGAATTAGTAAGATGGGTAAAAAAATTCAGGAAAAATTTGCGCACAATTATTTTACGGAAATAGGGTTGGGTATTGATTTTACAGCGCGGGATGTGCAAACCAAATTAAAAGAAAAGGGATTGCCATGGGAGTTGGCCAAAGCATTTGATGGCTCGGCACCACTGGGCAATTTTATGCCCATTGCCGGAGTTGATTTAAAAAATATTTCGTTCAGCTTAACCAACAATGGCCAGGTGGTGCAGCAAGGCCATACCTCCCAAATGATTTTTAGCTTTGAGCAAATCATCAGTTTACCGGAACACCTGCCGGAGTTGCCAAAGTAACTATTGGCGATAAGCTGGAAGGGTTTATCGGCAACCAACGCATGTTAACTTGCGAGGTAAAATAAGCATGAAACATTGGTGGCTTTTGCTTTTATGTTGCATTCCTTCCCTATTATTGGCGCAACTAAAACCAAGCGGTTACTTTCGTTATCCGTTGGATAGTGTGCAACAATACATCTCTTTATTTAATGCCTTACGCGATAACCATTTTCACAGTGGGCTTGATTTAAAAACACAAGAAAAAGAAGGCTTACCCGTATTGGCTTGTGCGGATGGTTACGTGAGTCGTATTAAAGTACAAAGTATAGGTTATGGTAAAGCCATTTATTTGGATCATCCCAATGGTTATACCACTGTTTACGGACATTTACAAGCTTACCACGGCCCTATTGCCGAATGGATTTACAAGCACCAATACAAACAAGAACAATTTGAGTTTGACCAAGTATTTACCTCGCCTATAATGCAGGTTAAAAAAGGCGACACCTTGGGCTGGAGTGGCAACAGTGGCCGAAGTACCGGGCCACATGTGCATTTTGAAATTAGAAACACCAAAACGGAACATCCCGTTAATCCGCTATTGCATGGTTTTGGGTTAGTGGATACACTTGCACCGCAATTGCATCAATTACACTTTTATATTAAACGCAACCATGAGTGGTTACTAGCCAAAAGTGTAAACATTAA
>RDYC01000137.1 GCA_004293295.1 Bacteroidota bacterium | reverse complement strand
AATAAATAGTCTGTAAAAAGTTTTTGCCCTACTTGTTGCACAAAACCGATGTGAGATTTTTGGGGCAAGTTAAATTGACCAAGTTCGGTTGCACGCATAGATGCAATCAATACCACAAATAGTAACCCACCGGTAATGGTGGCCGCAAATTTTAAGTTGTTTGTTTTATGCGGTTCGGTTTCGGAATTGAGGTTTAGTAACATAACCACAAACAGGAAGAGCACCATGATGGCACCTGCATAAACAATAATGTGTACAATAGCCAAAAACTGGGCATTGAGCAATACATAATGGCCGGCAACAGTAAAAAAGCAAACGATAAGTGCAAGTACACTGTACATGGGATTTTTAGCAAACACCACGGCAAGTGAGCTGATTATTGTTAGGGCTGATAAAATGAGGAATAAATAAAAACTCATAATTTGGTATTAAGCTCCGTAAATTATTTTAATAAAGGTTGTTTCGGTTGGGCATCCATGTCGTAAATTTTTTTACGTTTAGAAATGTCTACTTTTCCTGATGCATCAACACTTTCAACCAGCATGTCTTTGCCATAAATAAAGTTGCCCCTAGTAAAAGCTGTTGGAACTATCCGGTCGCTGAGGTAGATGGCATCTTTTGGACAAGCATCTTCACATAATCCGCAATAGATACAACGCAACATATTAATTTCATATTTGGCAGCGTACTTTTCTTCTTTGTACAAATGCTCTTCACCTTTTTTGCGTTCGGCCGCCTCCATTGTGATGGCCTCTGCCGGGCAGGCAACAGCACACAAACCACAAGCCGTGCAGTTTTCGCGGCCTTTTTCATCGCGTTTAAGCACATGTTGCCCCCTGTATACTGAAGCAATTTCTCTGGTTTGCTCAGGATACTTAACGGTGGCACTTTTTTTAAACAAGTGTTTTATAGTAATAGATAAGCCGGTGGCAATGGCCGGCAAATAAAGTTTTTCAACCCAATTGAGTTGGTGCTTTACCACTACTTTTGATCTATTGGTTAATTGCATGTTGTTATTTTATAATTTGATCAACAATACCAAAGGCTATTGATTCCTCTGCGTCCATCCAGTAATCCCTGTCAAAATCTTTCATCACTTTATCAAAATCCTGACCGCAATTATCGGCAAGAATTTGGGCGCCAATTTTTTTGGTTTTTAAAATTTCTTGTGCCTGAATCTGGATATCTGATGATTGGCCTTGAGCTCCACCACTTGGCTGATGAATCATTACTTTGGCATGCGGGTAAATATAACGTTTACCTTTAGCACCAACCGATAATAATAATGAGCCCATTGAAGCTGCAAATCCCATACAAACTGTTGAAACAGGAGAAGAAAGTGTTTTGATGGTATCGTAAACGGCCATACCGGATGTTACATACCCACCTGGAGAATTGATGATGAGTGTGATGTCTTTTCCGGGATCTTGTAAATCTAAATACAATAAGCGGTCAATAACATGTTTGGCAGAATCGTCATCAACTTGACCCCAAAGAAATACTTTGCGCTCGCTTAATAATTTACTGTCTATAATGTCGTTTATTTTTGGTGTATTTTCCATAATATGTTTATTTAACAAAGGTCATCCATGCTCCTGTGGCAAGTACATTTAATATTGATAGAGGAATGAGTACTTTCCAACCTAAATTCATCAATTGGTCGTAGCGGAATCGAGGTAAAGTCCAGCGAACCCACATAAAGAAGAAAATGAAGAAAAGTATTTTGGCAAAAAATATTACTACACTTATCACGGCTGCAAGGTTTTGTGACAAATCAAGTCCATCAATCCACGGGAAGTGGTAGCCGCCAAAATAAAGACTAACAATTATTGCCGATGATATGAACATGTTGATGTATTCCGCAAAAAGGAATAAACCTAACTTCATGGAGCTAAATTCTGTGTGATAACCACCAATCAATTCACTTTCTGATTCCGGTAAATCAAAGGGAGCACGGTTACATTCGGCAAAGGCACAAATTAAAAAAATGATGAATCCCAATGGTTGCCTAACCACATTCCAAAGATTTCCGTCTCCGGCTTGGCCATCAACAATTTCTCTTAGGCTTAAAGTATTGGTAAAAAGCAGCATGGCAACAATGCTCATGCCCATGGCTAGCTCATAGCTGATCATTTGTGATGAGGCACGCAGTGCTCCAAGCAACGCGAACTTATTATTTGAGGCCCAACCACCAATCATAATGCCATATCCACCAATTGAAACCACAGCAAAAATATACAACATGCCTACGTTTAAATCAGCTACTTGCAAGTGAAACTCATGTCCGCCAAAGTTGAATGATTTGCCCCATGGAATAACAGCACTCGTCATTAATGCCGTCATCATAAACAAGCAAGGTCCGAGAATAAACAATATTTTGTCAGAAGCACTTGGAATAATCTCTTCTTTGGTAAACATTTTTACTCCATCGGCAATAGGTTGAAGTAAACCAAAAGGTCCTGCTCTATCAGGGCCAATGCGGTCCTGCAGAAAAGCAGCTACTTTTCGCTCTCCATAGGTTGCATATGCTGCAATACCTAAACTGATTAAGAAGATAATGAAAATCAGTATTGATTTGTCTAGTAGTAATGACCAATCCATTATTGCGTAATTTGTTTAATATCGTTTAATGTAAGCTCTTTTGGTTTTACCAAATGGTTGTAGTGGTTTGCCGAGATAACTGAATGGCTGTTTATTTTACGAGGCCCTTCAATTACCCAATCACTGGTTTTCTTTTTATCGAAACGGCAAGTGTTACAAATAAATTCTTCCACTTCTCCCCATTGGTCTTTTCTACCGGTTACCCTTAGTACGTCATCACCTTGGTACCAAAGCACCACTTTACCACTGCATTTTTCGTTGTCACAATTTCTGTGTGCATCCATCGGTTTTGTAAACCAAACCCTGCTTTTAAAGCGGAATGTTTTATCGGTTAATGCACCTACCGGGCACACATCAATTACATTGCCTGAAAAATCATTTTCAATGGCTTGTTCAACATAGGTTGAAATTTCTGCATGATCGCCTCTGTTAATTACTCCGTGCACCCTGCCATCTGTAATCTGCTCAGCCACTTTAACGCATCGGTAGCAAAGTATACAACGCGTCATGTGTAATTGCACTTTTTCTCCAATATCTATTTTGTCGAAAGTTCTTCTTTCAAAATCAGTGCGTGTTTTATAATTACCATGCTCATACCCCAAATCCTGTAAACTACATTCTCCTGCCTGATCGCAAACAGGGCAATCTAATGGGTGGTTAAGTAATAGGAATTCAACCACTCCTGCACGTGCATCTTTTACTTTGGCCGAAGTGTTGTTGGCAACAACCATACCGTCCATTACTGTGGTGCGGCAACTGGCAACCAATTTAGGCATAGGACGAGGGTCTTTTTCGCTGCCTGCGGTTACTTCCACCAAACACGTGCGGCAATA
>RDYC01000136.1 GCA_004293295.1 Bacteroidota bacterium | reverse complement strand
AATTTGGCTGATTTAGATTGTAAATAATCTGTTCAACTGAAATCCTTAAAAATACTTGTTCTTCTGTCTCGTGATAAAGTCGTAAAGCTGTCAGCCACCATGAAATTGAATTTGCGTGTAAATTTTGGTTAGAACAATTTATCGCATAAAGTCGAGCCAAATTTGCCTCATTGTTTTTTAATTTATTGTCAAGGGTCTTCTCTAAGTCCGTAAATTTATTGTCAACAATGGTCTGAAACTCGGTCTTGAATTCATTGTTACTGCGATTGTATTGTCTGCTCACTTCGGTGCGAATTTGTTTTTTTGCTATTATAAAATTCCATAACCATGTGCTACCGACCAAGACAACTGTCAGCCCGAGTAAAACAGAAATAAGTGTCGTGTAATTGTCCGACTGTTGTTGTGCAATGTCCTTGTAAAAGTCTATCAGTTCATTTTTTGTCAAGAGGTCTTTTGCGTTTACGATTAATGTGTCCATATGTGTTGTTGTTTAAAAATTACCGCTAACTTGCATATACCCGAAACTTGTTTCGCATATTCCTCCATTTTCGGATGGATAGGCGAAGTTTTGCTAGCCGTGTATAAACGAGTAACACGGATATACACGCTTAGGGTTGTTTAAATGCTTCCTTCAAACATAAACCAAACCCATCATACCAAACAAGAGTAGAAATACCCTTTTTTCATAGGGTAAATACTCTTTTTTAGCTAAAATTAGGAAAGTGCTTGCCAAACTTACAATCGGCTAACTGTTGTTAGAATTTATTTTTTTACCCGTTTAATCAACATCACTCCCGATAACCTGTTAAAACGAAGACCGTTTGTTCCCGATGTCAAGTCAATATAGCGAAATTCGATGTTAACTTCTAGCGAATCATTTTTACCCATCAGTTGCATTTTTGTAGTCGGTAATTCGAATTCAGGGTTGATTCCAAATTCTTTCTGAAGGTTCTTAATTAATCCATCTAATTCAAAATAAATAGGACTGGTGTTAGTTTTTAATAATAAATGAATGTTAGGTTTGTTTAAATACAGCAGTTGGTAATCAACGGAGCCAACAGTAAAACCTACCACGGAGGTGTCATTATTTTCATAGTTGTATTCGTCAAAATTTACGATGTAATCATAGCCGGTTACTGTTTGTACCAACCCATTATTACTTGTGCGATAGGCAATGGTTGGCATTTTGTCTTGCGCATATATGCGTGTATAATCAAGACCTAATGCTTTCATGTAAATTACCGCCTCAGGTTGTTGGTAGGTTTTTTTTTCTTTAATGTGTTGTAAGGTTACCAGTGAGTCAATATCCTGCATATACCATGCTTTAATGGATGAAAAGCCATGGTGGTCATCCAAATAATTGATGATTGATTGTACTTCTCGGTGCAAAGAATCTGGTAAACGCTCTTTGTTTTTACCTTCAACAGGCGAATACCAGTTGGGTAAGCTGTCTTTTATCCATATGGTTTCGTTTACTACTTTGTTGTTTACAAGAATATTTGCTTGTTCTAAAATAGTTTTGAGTCGGTTAACCTGCGATTTTTCGCTTATGGAAAACATACCCCAAGGTCCGAATGAAATGAGAATAGCCAAGATGGCTAACGATGTAGGGATGAATTTTATATTGGTGTTTCCAATGGCCGTGTAAACGCAAACAATGGTGAGCCAAATGCCGAGTATTAAAATAACATACCGATTAATTGTGATGCCATATTCATTTATTCGCATAAAAATGGCAATAAATAACACCACAAGCAAGGGAAATAGCAACAAGTAATATCCTTTAGCGGCTTTTTTAATCCACGAATTTTCACTATGGTTACCATAAGGATGCAGTAACAGAAAAGCAAGAATACCTAAAACCGAAACACAAATAATTAAATAAGAAACAATTCCCCTGGGCCAATCCCAAAGCACTAAAATTTTAGTGCCATAGCTGTACAGTATAATTAAATATAGTCCAAGTAATGGCAACAGCACATATTGAGAAAATATTTTAAGACCTTTGGGGTATTCATAATCATTTTCTAATTGATCAATATCTGCCGGAATACCACCAACAAAAAACCAGGTATTAAAAAAGCAAATGGTAGCTATCCAAATATCAGCATACAATTTTTCGTGTATGTTGATGTCGAAAAGTAAGCGCAAAGAAGTTAAGGCAATAATAAGCCCAGCATAGATAAACCCTGAATACAATATGGAAGCCCATATTCGGATAAACAAGATTTTGTTATAATTCCAAAACCCGTTGAGTTGTTTGTTAAAAACAAATGGAATAAACGACACCATCAGGTGGCAAGTGATGTTGTATAAGGTGTATTTGATGTAAGGTAAACTGGTGTTATGGGTTGATTCAGCATTGGGTAAAGTAAAATAGATGATGACTAAAATTGCGGTAGCCAATAAGTGAAGGAGAATACTGTTCTTTTTATCAAATTGTTTTTTCTGAGCAATCGTTGTAACACAGAAGAATAATGGAATACCTATGCTCATACACAACATGATATTGATATAGGGAAACAGGTTTGTGATTTCTTTAGCTTTTTCAACAAGATAGATGCCCAAAATTGAAGCAACTAAAGATGAGATAATGGTTAACGGAAACCTGATGAATGCACGTTTAGCGCTTTGTATTAAATAATGGATTGAAGGTAGTTTCATGGACTGATTGCTTAGCGTAACAGTTTTTTAAATAACAACAATAAGTTATGGGAAATATTTTTGCAAGAATCAGAGAAAAAACAACCCATAAAGTAAAACTAACAATTTTTTTTGAAGAAGCAAGGTTTGTTCCGTGCTGTTTTGTTTCAGGTAACAGATGTGAACACTCATTGAGCAAGGTTTGGCAATGTTAAACCGGTTGCTTAATGGCTCTTGTGTGATGTGTTTATTTCTTCGTCCCCTTCTTTGTATTGGTCTGCTAACATTATCCAAATGAGTTCAAATAAAACACTATGCCAAACGCATTATGAAAAAGCGAGGAAGCACTGTTGAAACAGTTTTAGGAACTATGCTAAATTTTCTGAATCTCAAAAGAGTAAACACCCGAGGTATAAGAGGGGCTAACAAGCACGTAATGATGAGTGCAATTGCCTATAACCTAAAAAAACTCATGAAGTTTAGCAGAAAAACAGTAATAACCCAATATCAAACCATAACCCAATTAGTGGCAAATCAGTTTTCATTTTTATTGGGTTACGTAAAAAGTCATTACCTCTCTTTTAACCTATGCTGATATTTACCTAAAATTACTGAACACAACAATTAAACGCTCTTAAATCGCTGCTAAACACTTGCCTTTTTGCTTCAAAAACAGCTTTTAGCAGTTTTGATTGAAGTTGTGCAACAGTTACGCCTGTTAGCGGTAGTTTTATCCATTCATGCGGGCTTTAAATGCGTTGAGTATTTGTCTTTTTTCTACGCTTAACAATTCGGGAATTAATA